>JBGSBO010000051.1:0-14050 GCA_041730535.1 Minisyncoccia bacterium | reverse complement strand
AAAAAAACAATTAATTCAAGGAGAATTACTCATGGTAACAATGAAAGACCTATTAGAGTGTGGTGTACACTTCGGACACCAAACAAGAAGATGGAATCCAAAAATGAAAAAATTCATTTTCGGTGTTAGAAAAAATATCTATATTATAGATTTACAAAAAACATTAAGATATTTCAGATATACATATAATGTTGTTAGAGATAGAGCTGCTGAAGGTCAGACAATGATTTTCGTAGGTACTAAAAAACAAGCAAGTGAAGCTATTAAAAAAGCTGCTATTTCTTGTGACATGCCATACGTTAACCACAGATGGTTAGGTGGAATGTTAACTAACTTCGGAACAATTAAAAAATCAATTAGAAAATTAGAAATTATTAAAAAAATGAGAGAAGAAGGTCAATTAGAACTTTTAACTAAAAAAGAAGCTTTAATGCTTTCTAGAAAAGAAGAAAAGTTAGAATTATACCTTGGTGGTATCAAAGAAATGCACAAACTTCCAGATATGATGTTTGTTCTTGATGCTGTTAAAGAAAAAATTGCTATTGCTGAAGCTAGAAGATTAGGAATTACAGTTGTTGCTCCATTAGATACAAACTGTGACCCAGACGTTGTAGATTTACCAATTCCAGGTAATGATGATGCAATTAGATCAATTCACTTATTCTGCAACGAAATGGCTGCAGCTATGAATGAAGGTAAAGCAGCAAGAGCTGATGCAAATGGTGAAGAGTTAGAGCCTGTATCACAAGAAGAAGCTGAAGCGTTAATTGCTGAAGCAGTTTCTGAAGGTGAAGACGAAATAGCTGAAACTGAGGAAGTATAATTATGGCAGGGGCAACTCCAAAACTAATTAAAGAATTAAGAGAAATGACAGGTGCAGGTATGCTTGATTGCAAAAATGCACTTAATGAAACTGATGGTGATTTAGAAAAAGCGGTTCAAGCTTTAAGAGAATCTGGACTTGGAAAAGCTGCTAAAAAAGCTGGAAATATTGCTGCTGAAGGTGTTGTTGCTGTTAAAGTTAACGCTGACAATACTATTGCAACTTTATTAGAATTAAATGCACAAACAGATTTCGTTGCTAAAAATGAAAACTTTCTTAACTTAACACAAGAGATTGTTACTCATGCTCAAGTTAATGATATTGCTGATGCTGAAGCTTTAGCTGCATCTACTATTAATGGTATAAGTTTTCCTGACTTTTTAAATGGAAAAATTGCAACAATTGGTGAAAACCTAGTTGCTAGAAAATTAACTACAGTAACTGGTACTGTTGTTAATGGTTATGTTCATACAAATGGAAGAGTTGGAGTTTTATTAGCTGCAACTTGTGATGATGCTGCAAAAGAAAAAGCGGTAGTATTATTAAAATCATTAGCTATGCATGCATCAGCTATGAAACCAACTGTTATTTCTTATACTGATTTAGATCCAGCATTTGTTGACTCTGAAAACAGAGCAATTGTTGCAGAAATTATAGCTGATAATGATGAATTAAAAAGATTAGGAAAACCATTAAAAAATATTCCTGATTTCGTATCTAGATCTCAATTAACAGAAGTTGCAATTGCAACTGCTAAAGCTGCATTTGAAGCTGAATTAAAAGAGCAAGGTAAACCTGAAAAAATTTGGGCAAATATTATTCCTGGAAAAATCGAAAGATATATTACAGATAATACTCAATTAGATGGTAGATTCGCATTATTATCTCAAGCTTATGTTATGAACGATAAAATCACTGTTGAGCAAGCAATTGCTGAAGTTGATGCATCTATTAAAATCACTGCTTACGTAAGATTCGAGCTTGGTGAAGGTATTGAAAAAGTAGAAGAAGATTTTGCAGCTGAAGTTGCAAAACAAATGGGAAAATAATCATAGCTTAAAAACTATGTAAATATATAATAAAAGGAATATGTAATGAGTGAAGCTAATAAAATTGATGAGCTCATTGCAGATGACCTTTTACTTCAAGCTAAAAATCTGTCTCATAAGTTTGATTATGAACTTTTCAATGATATAAACTTATCTCTATATAAAAAAGAATCAATTGCAATTATAGGTACAAGTGGTAGTGGTAAATCTACACTTTTAAATATTTTGTCTTCCCTTTTAAAACCAACTCTTGGTACTGTTGTTTTTAAAAGTAAAGATATGTACTCATTAAAACAAAATGAACTTTTGGAGATTAGAAGAAATGATTTTGGTATTATTTTTCAAGCACATTATTTATTTCGTGGATTTTCAGCTATTGAAAATTTAGAAATTGCTACTTTATTAAGTGGTGAAGAAATAGATAAAGATTTATTAAAAGAGTTAAATATTGACCACGTAATAAATCAAGGGGTTGGAGAATTAAGTGGTGGTCAGCAACAAAGATTATCAATAGCAAGAGTTATGACAAAAAAACCAAGAATTATTTTTGCAGATGAACCAACAGGAAATTTAGATAAAGATACCGCAAATATTGTAATGAATACTTTGTTTAAATATATTAAAAATAATGATGCAGGGCTTATTTTAGTAACTCACGAGCATGAATTAGCTAATAAATGTGATAAAGTGTATAAATTAGAAGAATTGAAACTGCAGGAGATAAAGTGAACTTATTATTAATATGTGAAACTAATATAATTGAACATATTTTTACTCTAGTTTGCAAAAGATTAAATATTAAGTTGACTTTACAAAAAACAAACAATGTAAGTGAAAAATATGATTTGATTGTAATTGATCAGACTTTTATTGATGATAAATTTAACTTAATTAAACAATATTCTAGAAAACTAGGGGCAATAAGTTCAGAAGAATTATCATTTGATAAAGCAAGAGATTTTATAATACCAAGACCTTTTCTTCCTACAAAACTTGAAACTATTATTCTTGAACAAATTAAATATATAAAAGAAGAAAAAGAAGAAGAGAATAATAACAAAAGAATTTCATTCTCAAAAAGCTCTTATGAAGAGGAAGATGACGATGTAACAGTTCCTGTTGTTCATTATATTGATTCATTAAAAGAAGATCAAGAAGACTTTAAAAGAGTTTCTAGAAAATTTGAAGAAGAAGATAATTATGAAGAAGAGGATGAAAGTATTGTTCATCTACAAACATTAAAATCAAGTGGTATTTTAGATTTTGGTGAATTAAATAAAATAAATGATATTTTAAGAGAAGACAATATTCAAAATGAGATTAATTTAGAAAAAAATGATTGGAAAGATATCTCATCTATTATTGATGATGCATTAGAAGAAGTAAAAGAATATGAGTTTGATTTAGGAAAAACACCTGTAAAACCATATAATTTGATATTGAGCAATTTTAGTATTAATGAGTTGCGACCATTATTAGAAAAATTTGACCAAACTGTGATTGACAAACTTTCAAGTGGTGAAACAGTTGATATAAGAATGAGTTTAAAGGAAAAATAATTGATTAGAGAAAAAAAAGGCGCAATATTAATACTTTCAGGTCCTAGTGGTTGTGGGAAATCTACTCTTTTAAAAGAGGTGTATAAAGATATTAGTGATTACTATTTTTCAATATCAACTACAACAAGAGCCCCACGAATTGGTGAAGTAAATGGTGTAGATTATTTTTTTGTTACTAAAGAAGAATTTGAAAGAGATATAAGAAATAATGATTTTTTAGAGTATGCAAAAGTTCATGATAACTATTATGGAACATCTTTAAAACCTATAAAAAAAGCTTTAGAAGAGGGTAAATTAGTAATTTTTGATATTGATGTTCAAGGACATGAAATAGTAAGAACTAAGCTTAATTCTATTGTAACTTCTGTATTTATTACAACACCATCATTAAATATTTTAGAACAAAGATTAAATACAAGAAATACAGATAGTGCTGAAATTATTGAAAAAAGAATTAAAAATGCAAAAGGTGAGGTTGAATTTTTCCAAGATTATGATTATTTAATTATAAATGATAACTTAGAAACAGCGGCAAAAGAATTAGTTTGTATTGCTAATATTGCAAGAATTAAAACAAAACTTTTTAATAAAGAAAAAATAGTATCAAATTGGCTAAATTAAGCTATTTGATATTATCATAACTCAAAGGTCTATCAAAATAGTAACCTTGGCAATAATCTATATTTAACTCTTTTATTTTGTTATAGATATCTTCATTTGAAACATATTCAGCAACTGTTTTTACTTTGAATTCTTTCGAGAAGTTAGCAATAGTATTTACAATAATCTCTAAATCTTTTGAAGTGTTGATTTTTTCTATTAAAGAACCATCGATTTTAACAAAGTCAATATCAAGAAGTGTTAATAAATTAAAGTTAGAATATCCAGCTCCAAAGTCATCAACTCCAACAATACAATCAAACTTTTTAATTTCAGCAATGAATTTTGATACTTCATTAAAATCAGAAATCTCTTCAGATTCTAATATTTCAAATTCTAAGAATTTTGTATATTCTTTATTTTTTTCTAATATGTCATAAATAAATGCTGTAGTTTCTTCATTTGCAATATCATCAAATGATATATTCACAGATACTCTTTTATTTTTATTTTTTATTAATTTAAATGAGTCTTGAATTACAATTTTGATTATGTTTGGGTAGAGTTTTGTTTTTTTAGCAACATTTATAAAATGATATGGTGCAATTTCAACACCTTCTTTTGTGATGTATCTAATGAGTGCTTCATATTTATAAACTTCTTTTGTTTTTGTATCAACAATTGGCTGAAAATATGCTTGAAATAGATTTTCTCTAAAACCAATTTTTAATTGTTTCACCCATTTTATATTCTCTTCAAATGATTGTTGAATTTTAAAAGATTCATTATAAATCATAATTCTTTGAAGTTTTGTTCTTGCATAATTAATTACTCTTTGAGAATATTTAAATGCGCGTGCACCATCCCCTTGAGCTATTCCTATTGTTATATTTATGTCTATTTCATCTTCTTCAATTAATAAAGATTCTTTTTCTATTTTATCTGTAAATGTTTTACATAATTGATAAAATTCTTCTATATCTTGGTTGTTTTGTTTTGCTACAATTGCAAATTTATCTGCTTCCATTCTATAAATAAAATACTTTTCCTCATCAAAATAGCTTTTAATTTTATTAGCTAATTCATATAAAATTGTGTCACCAATTTTTTCTCCAAAAAGGTCATTAATTGTTGAAAATTCATCAATATCAAGAAGTGCCATTAATTCAATATTATTTTCATCTAAATCTTTTTTTAATTTATTTCTATTTGGAAGATTTGTAAGATTATCTGTATATAAATCTTTTAATTCATGATAAATTAGTGATTGAGACATAACTTGTAAAAGCTTTGCTATATCAATTGGTTTTAAAACATATTTATCAACACCTATATCTATGGCTTCTAGTAAATATTCTTTATTAGAAAAAGCAGTTGCTACAATTATTGGAATATTAATATTGATTTTTTTAATTTCTTTAACCATATCTAAGCCATTTAAAATGGGCATATTTACATCTGTAATAATTAAATCTATTTCTTTCTCATGAGCTTTAAATAATTCTAGCCCTTCTTGCCCATTTTGTGCTACATACTGCTTTTTTGTAAAGCCTTTTAAAATCTGATGAGTAACTTCTCTTAAGTCTTTTTCATCTTCAGCATATAGAATAGTTATATTTTTTAGTATTGAAATATTATTTATCATTATTAAGATTCTCTCCAAAATTATTAAGATATACTATCATAATTAAACATAATATCTTACACAATAATTAATCGTGAAAAATATAAAATAATTTTTATAAAAACCCTAGGAGTTTTTTTGTCGAAAGTAAAATGTAATCATTGTCATTTAGAGTTTACCGAAGAAATAATGATAAAAGATGGAGATTTAAACTTTTGTTGTAAAGGTTGCCAAGGTATCTATCATATTTTAAAAGATGATGGCTTAGACTCTTTTTATGACAAATTAGGAAATAAAACAATAACACCTCCCTTAAAACTTGATAATAATGACCTTAGTAAATTTGATTCTTTAAATTTTTTAGATAACTATGTAAGTAAAACAAAAGAAGGTTTTAGTCAAATCGATTTGATTATTGAGGGAATTCATTGTGCAGCTTGTGTTTGGCTAAATGAAAAAGTATTACATGATACAAATGGGATTATAGAAGCTAATATAAATTTTACAACTAATAAAGCGAAAATAGTTTGGGATGAGGATAAATTAAAATTATCCGAAATTATTTTAAAAATTAGATCAATAGGTTATAACGCTTATGCTTATGATTCTTCTCTTGCTGATGTTCAAGCTTCAAAAGCAAAAAGAGATTATTTTATTCGTATGATGGTGGCTGTTATTGCAAGTATGAATATTATGATGTTAAGTGTTGCTAAATATACAGGGTTTTTCACAGGAATTTCAGAAGAAGTAAAAAATATGATTCACATAGGTGAATTTTTACTTTCAACTCCTGTATTATTTTATAGTGGATGGATATTTTACAAAGGTGCTTATTTTGGCTTGAAAAATCGTATGTTAACTATGGATTTTTTAGTGGCTTCGGGTGCAACTCTTACTTACATTTATTCTTTATTTATTCTTTTTGGAGCAAAAGGTGAGAGTTATTTTGATTCAGTTGCAATGATTATTACTTTTGTATTAGTAGGTAAATATTTAGAAGTGATTGGTAAAAAATCAGCTGTTGATACTTTGGATAAAATAAAATCAAGTATTCCCCTTGAAGCTACTGTAATTTTAAATAATAGTAGAAAAATGGTAGCTTTAAATAGTCTAAATATTGGTGATATTATAGAATTAAAAGCAGGTGAAAAAATTCCAGTTGATGGGAAAATTATTTTAGGAGCTGGTTTTTTTGATGAATCATCAATGACAGGAGAGTCAATTCCTGTTTATAAAAAAGATAATGATGATATTTTTAGTGGAACTATAAATGTGGATTCTTTGATTCAATATGAAGTAACAAAAAGCTTTAAAAACTCTACTTTTTCATCTATTGTTGCTCTACTTGAAGATTCGCTAAATTCAAAACCAAAAATTCAAACAAAAGCAGCTGAAATATCAAAAGGTTTTTCTATAACTATTTTGAGTCTAGCTTTAGGAACTTTTTTAGTTTGGTATTTTTTTGGATTAGATTTAGGTTTTGATTATGATGGAACTAATCATTTTGAAAAATCATTTATAGTGGCTGTTTCTGTTATTGTAATTGCATGTCCTTGTGCTTTAGCACTTGCTACTCCAATGGCTAGTTTAATTGGTATTTCAGAACTTGCAAAAAGAGGTTTACTATTTAAAGAAGCAAAATTTATTGAAACTTTAGCTGTTGCAAATACAGTTGTTTTTGATAAAACAGGTACTTTAACAAAGGGTGAATTAAACGTTGTAAAAGCTATCATTTTAGATGAAAATATTTATAAGCTAAATTTATTATATTCAATACTAAATGCCTCAACACATCCAGTTAGTACTTCAATTAAGAAATATTTATTATCTATTTATGATTTAGAAATAAAAAAATTAACTGATGTTAAAAATATCGAAGCAAAAGGAATGAGTGCTGTTTATAAAAATATTGATGGTAAATCTTTTGAACTTTTAGGTGGAAATATAGAGTTATTAAAACAAAATGATATTCATTATGAGTTTGATTCTGATAAAACAGTTTATTTATTTACTATAAATAAAGAAGTAATTGCAACATTTGAACTTGAAGATGAAATAAAAGATAATGCGCAAAATCTAATTAAATTTTTGCAAGAGAAAAATATTGAAGTTGTGATGTTAACAGGTGATAATGAAAAAGTTGCTTCAAGAATAGCAAAACAATTAAATATTAATAAATATTTTTCAACCCAAACACCAATATCAAAAGCTAATTATATAAAAGAGTTAAAAAAACAAAATAAAATAGTTGTCATGGTAGGTGATGGAGTTAATGATAGTGTTGCTTTGAGTAGTGCTGATGTTGCCATAGCAATGGGAAATTCAGCTGATGTATCTTTGGCTATTTCTGATGTTGTATTATTAAATTCAACTTTAAGTTCTTTACAAGATGCGTTTCTTATTTCCAATAAAACATATAAATTTATTAAACAAAATCTAGGCTTATCAATTTTATATAATATGGTAACGATTCCCTTAGCCATGTTCGGATATGTTATACCGTTAGTTGCTGCATTATCAATGAGTTTAAGCTCGTTAATGGTTGTTTTAAACTCTCTTAGAATAAAAATGAAATAGGAATAAAAATGATAAATGATACACTTTTTTTTATGTTAATTGTTGGAATTATAATCTCAGCTGGAATGTTATTTCTTTTTATTTGGGCTGCCCGTAGTGGACAATTTGACGATGCAAATAAAATGGTAAATGGTTTATTATTTGATAGTACAGATGATTTGAATGATGCTATTAAAAAAGAAAAAAATTCAAAAGATGCAAAAGAATTGAGACTTAAAAATGAAATAAAAAAAGAGGAAGAAGAGAAAAAAGTTAGTCAAAAAATTGACTAACTTTTAAAAAATTATTTCATTGCAGCAATTTGTTTTGCAATATCTGCGATATCAGCATCAGTTAAGTTTTTAACTTGACCTAACATAACACCTTTCATAGCTCCACCATAAGTTCCAGCTTTATATCCAGATAATGAAGCAACTATTTTAGCTTCATCCCAACCTTTTACGATTTGTGATTTACCTAATGCAGCTTTTTCAAAACCAGCACCATGACATCCAGCACATGCAGCTATTGATGCAGCTGATAAAGACGCAGCTGTTGCAGCTACTACGATTGCAGATAATACGATTTTTTTCATTTTTTCTCCTTGATTTTTAGAAAAAATATTTTAGCTTTTTTTTCTTTTTATATGCTTAATATTTTTCTATTTTTCCCTAAATTCAAACATAACTTTTACCTATAATTGTATAAAAAAAGTGAAGTAATTAAAACTTTTACTGACATAGATACTTAAAGCTATTTTTGTATATAGTAAGATTTTAAAAATAAGGGTTGAAATTTGCATAAAGATTTAGTTTTACAAATAAAAGATTTAACATTTTTTTATAAAAAAGATAATCCAATTTATAACAATTTTTCATTAGAGTTAAAAAAAGGCGAGTTAGTTACGATATTTGGAAAAAGTGGAACAGGAAAAACAACACTTTTTGAGCTTATTTTAGGAAGTTTAAAACCAATTAATGGAAGTATAAAAACATCAAATATCAGTATGATTTTTCAAGATCCATATAACTCTTTTCATCCAACTCATACAATATTTGAACAAATAAAAGATGTTATAAAAAATGATTATAATAAAAATGAATTAAATGATTTCTTATCAAAATTGAGTTTAGATAAAGAATTATTGAATAAAAAACCACATGAATTAAGTGGAGGGCAATTACAAAGATGCTCTATTTTAAGAGCACTTTTAATGAAACCAGATTTACTTTTGGTTGATGAACCAACATCAGCTTTGGATAATATCATAGCTTATGATATGATGAAGTTATTAATAAAATTATTAGATAAATGTGCGATTTTGTTAATAACACATGATTTAGATATGGCATCTTGGTGCAGTGATAAAATAATAAGGTTAGAAGAGAATGCAAAAAAATAAAAAAGCTCTAGTTTTACTTAATATGGGTGGGGCTAGAAATAAAAATGAATTAAAAATGTTTTTAACAAATATGTTTAATGATAAAAATATAATAACAGTAAAAAATCCTTTGATTAGAAAAATGATAGCATTTTTTATTACAACAACAAGACTTGATAGTGCTTGGAAAAATTATGAAAAAATAGGAAATGAATCACCTATAAATAAATTAACTGAAAAATTAGTTTTTAAATGTAATGAAAAAATAGAAGATTTTACAACTTATCAAGTAATGCGTTATACTCCACCTTTTGCAAATGAAGTAATAAATCAGATAATAAAAGATGGAATGACTGAGATAGTAATGTTACCTTTATATCCACAGTTTTCAACAACAACGACAAAATCATCTGTAGAAGATTTTATAGAACATCTTCCTTATACTTTTGGGAAAAATGTAAGATATATTGAAACATTTTATAAAAATGATAAATTTAATGAGTGTATGATTAATGAAATTATTTTAAAAACTTCAAATGCAAGTGAATATAATTTGATTTTTTCTGCTCATGGACTTCCTCAAAAAATAGTAGATGCAGGTGATCCTTATGAGCAACAAATGATTGAGCATGTTGAAATACTTTCAAAAAAATTAGAAGAGAAAAATATAAATTTCAAATCAATAAATTTAGCATACCAATCAAAAGTAGGTCCTTTAAAATGGCTTGACCCATCTCTTGATGAGATGTTAAAAAACTTTGAAGGGCAAAAAGTAATCATTTATCCAATAGCTTTTATTGTTGATAACTCGGAAACAGATTTTGAACTTGATATTGAATATAGAGAAATAGCCCATGAAATAGGCATAAAAGATTATCAAGTTTGTAAATGTGTAAACGATAGTGATGAGTTTATTGAAGTTATAAAAGATGTTATAAGTTTAGATTTAAAATGAAAGTAGAAGATGTTCTAATCCAAGTTGCACGAATTTCAATTTTAAATGAATTTAATCAATCATTTAAAGTAAATAAAGAAAGCTTAAAAAAAGAGTTTCCTTTTTTAAATGAACAAAAAGCTTGTTTTATAACACTTCTTTTAAATGGTAATTTAAGAGGTTGTACAGGTTCTTTAGTGGCCCACAGACCTTTGCTTGAAGATATTATTTCAAATGCTTATTGTTCTGCTTTTTCTGATTTAAGATTCCCAAGATTGACATATGAAGAGTTTAAGAAAATTGATATTGAGATATCTATTTTGACTCCAGCTATTAAATTAGCTTATAAAGATATTGAAGATTTGAGAGCAAAAATTAAACCTTTTGAGCATGGTGTTATTTTAGAATACCAAAATAAAAGAGCTACTTTTTTACCTCAAGTTTGGGAGCAAATTCCATCTTTTGATGATTTTTTTGAACAACTCTCAAAGAAGGCTGGTTTTTCTAAATCTTGCTTAGATTTACACCCTATTATTTGCACTTATACTACAACGAAAATTAAGTAATAATATATGAGTATAAGAAAATCAGTTGTTAGTGGAAGTTTTTATCCAAATGATAAAAAAGAAATTCTGTCTCATATTAATCAGTTTAATAGTTTAGAAAAAGATGTTAATAATTTTGAAAATATAAAAGCTATTATTGTTCCACATGCTGGATATGTTTATAGTGGATTTACAGCAAATTTAGCATACTTTTCTTGTAAAAATAAAAATCCAAAAAGAGTAATTGTAATTGGCCCATCACATAGAGTTTATTTAAAAGGAGCAAGTGTTTCTTTATATGATGAGTATGAAACTCCACTTGGAAATATACTAATTGATAAAAAATTTAGTGAAAATCTAATAAAAGAGTATGATTTCTTAGATTTTAATATTGAGTGTGAATTTGAGCACTCAACAGAAACACAAATGCCTTTTATAAAACATTATTTTAAAGATTCCTTAGTAGTTGAAATAGTTTATGGAGATATAGATTTTAACGATTTATCAGAATTAATTGATAACTTACTTGAAGATGAGAATAACTTTATTGTTATAAGTACAGATTTAAGTCATTTTCATAGTGAAAGAGAAGCTTATAAACTAGATAATAATTGCATAAATGCCATTAAAAATAAAGATTTAAATCTTTTTGATTATGGTGAAGCATGTGGAAAAGTAGGAGTGAAAGCAATGGTAAAAAGTAGTATTAATAAAAACTACAAAACACAAATTTTGGATTATTGTACAAGTGCGAAAATAACAGGTGATAAAAGCCGTGTTGTTGGATATACATCAGCACTTATTGGAGATTAGATGTTCTTATTTAAAAAAATTGTTTCAGCTTTTTTGTTGCCACTTCCTATTGGAATATTTTTACTTTTAATTGCTTTTATTTATTTGATATGTAATTCGTATAAAAAAGCCAAAATATTCTTATTTTTAGGAATTCTATGGTTTGCTTTACTTTCATTTCAACCAATTTCAAATGCAATATTAAAACCTCTTGAAAATGCACATTCTTCTTTAATTCAAACACCAAAAGTTGAGTATATATTAGTTTTAGGAAGTGGACATAAAAGTGATGATAGTTTGGCAATTACATCAGAAGTAAAAATGGTAGGAATAAATAGATTAGTTGAAGGAATTAGACATTATGAGAATCTTGGAAATGCAAAATTAATAGTTTCAGGATATTCGGCAACTGATGAAAATTCTCATGCTTTAATGCAAGAAAAATTAGCTATTTCTTTGGGTGTAAATCCAAAAGATATTATAAGACTTGATACTCCAAAAGATACACAAGAAGAAGCAGTTGAGGCTAAGAAAATAGTTGGAGATAATGAACTTATTTTGGTAACTTCTGCTTCACATATGAAAAGGTCTTTTTTACTTTTCAAAAAAGAGGGCTTAAATGTGATTGCTAGTCCTACAAATCATTTAGCTTATGAAGACGATGCTTATTCTGCTTATCTTTCAGCTAGAAATCTTCGAAATTGTGAAACTGCAATCCATGAATATTTGGGTTTATTATATTCATATCTAAGAAACGAGATTTGATATTAGATTAATCCAATATCTGATAATATTGCAACAAAGTTGCAAATAAAGGTTTTTTAGTGGAATTAATAAAAATAAATGATTTATTTTACAAATATAATAAAACAGATGTATTAGAAGATATAAATTTATCAATAAAAGATGATGACTTTTTAGCAATTATTGGTCCAAATGGTGGAGGAAAATCTACATTATTAAAATTAATTTTAGGTTTATTAACTCCTCAAACTGGAAAAATAGAAAAGAAAATCAAAAATAGTTTAATTGGATATGTTCCTCAAAACACAAATTTAAATATAGATTTTCCAATAACTGCTTTAGAGATTGTTTTAATGGGACATATTAGCTCAAAGAAAAAAATATTTGGTTATTCAAGAGAGGATATTGCTTGTGCAATGGATTCTTTAGCAAAAGTTAGTATGGCTGATTTTGCTAATTCAAAAATTGGTGATTTAAGTGGTGGTCAAAGACAAAGGGTTTTTATAGCACGAGCTTTGTGTTCAAATCCAAAAATTATGTTGCTTGATGAACCAACAGCTAGTATTGATGTAAAAGGTCAAAGAGAAATTTATGAGTTATTAAAAGAGCTTAATAAATTTATTTGTATAGTGGTTGTTAGTCATGATATTTCGGTTTTATTGAACTATGCAAAAAATGTTGCACATATAAATAGAAATTTAGTTTATCACTCTTTAGAAAATATAGAAAAAAATGTAAGCACACAAAATGAACATTTATGCGAAGTTGAACTTTTATCAGCTTTAGGTAAATCTCATATTTGTTGTGAACATACACATTAAGGTTTAAGATGTTAGAAATATTACAATATGATTTTATTCAAAATGCCTTAATTGCTGGAGTTTTAATCTCAATAGCAGCTGGAATCATAGGCTCACTTGTTGTTGTAAATAAGATTACTTTTTTAACAGGTGGAATCGCACACAGCTCTTATGGTGGGATTGGACTTGCTATTTATACTGGAATTCCAGTTTTATTTGGAGCAACTGTATTTGCAGTTATAACTGCAATTATAATAGCAATTATAACTTTGAAAAATAGAACAAGAATAGATGCAATAATTGGAATGATGTGGGCAAGTGGAATGGCAATAGGAATTATATTTGTGGATTTAACACCTGGATATAATGTGGATTTGATGTCATATTTATTTGGTTCTATTATTGCCGTTTCAAGTGATGATTTAATATATATGAGTATTTTAGATATTTTTATTATTTCAATAGTTGTGTTTTTTTATAAACAGATTTTAGCAGTTTCATATGATAGTGAATTTGCAAGTTTAAGAGGTATAAATGTAAAGTTTTTTTATACTTTGATTTTAATACTAGCTGCTCTTTGTGTGGTTGCAGCAATCAAAGCTGTGGGATTAATACTTGTAATTGCACTTTTGACCATACCTAC
>JBGSBO010000050.1:0-14390 GCA_041730535.1 Minisyncoccia bacterium | reverse complement strand
GTTTTTTGTTTTCCGTTTGCATCTGATTCTTGAATAGACTTATTTCCATCTATTTCAAAATAACCTCTTTCTTCCCAAATCTTATAAAATTTATCTTCTACTTGTGATGGTTCGTATTTTTCGCTCATTAAAAATCCTATCTTTTTTCTATAAATATACGCGATTATATCTACTTTTTTCTTATGATGTTATTTTGAAAGATTTCTCAAAAGCTATTTATTATAATCCTGTGTTATAATATTTTACAATTTATTTTAAATATTAAGGAGAGAAAAATGTTGAAAATAATTTTAGGAAGTTTTGTATTAAGTGCCTCACTTTTCGCTGTTGATTTACAAACAGAAGGTGTTGAAACAACATATAAAAACTCAAAAGATGAAGAAAAAACTATTGTTATAAAAAGAGAAAAAAAAGACGAATGTAAAGAAATAGCCTTTGATCCAAAAGTTGTTTATGGTGGAGAGCATCAAGCTGCTGATTCAGTAAAAGCTAATTGTAAAAGAGCATTTGTAACTTATATGGGAAAAATCGCTCCTATAAAATTTTCTGACAAAGTTGAAACATACGGAGAAGTTGAAGTTTTAGATTTTATTGAAAAAGCAAAAAATGATAAAACTATGATGTTAGTTGATTCAAGAACAGAAAACTGGTTTTTTCATGAAACAATCCCAAGTGCTGTAAATGTTCCATATGTTTATATGAAACAATCTCAATATCCTGATGAATTTGAAGAGTATTTAGAAATATTAGGTGCAAAAAAAGTAAATGGAAAATATGATTTTTCAAATGCAAAAACTATTTTAATGTTTTGTAATGGTACATGGTGTGGACAATCACCTGAATCTATGAAAGCCCTAACAGCTATTGGTTATCCAGAAGAAAAATTAAAATGGTATAGAGGTGGAATGCAATCTTGGTTAAGCCTTGGACTTACAACTGTAAAACCATAAAAATATAAAAGAGAGTTTTTTTAACTCTCTTTTAAAATCTTGTCTAAATCTTCAATAATTGTTATATCAAATCTATTTTCACTAGCTTCAAATTTCAAAATCTCTATTGCTTCATCGTGGCTAAAAAGTTCTCGATAAACTCTATCTTGTCTTATTGCATTATAGGCATTTAAAGTTTGTAATAATCTATCTTTAAAATTCAAATCTTTTGCACTTAAAGCTGAAATATATCCACTTCCATCAAGTCTTTCTTGAACTTTTATAGCCCAAGAAGCAATATCTGCAAAACCTATAATATTTTGTAAAATCTTTTTTGTATAGTATGGATATGTTTTTATTTTTTCAATTTCATAAATATCAAGTTCATCAACTTTTTCAAGTAAATCTTTTCCTAGAGTTAATTTTCCAATATTACATAAACTTGAAGCTATCATAAATGTTTGTTTATCTTTGTGTTCAAATTCATAAAAATCACTCATAATTTGGGCTAATTCAATCAATTTTGATTGGGGATTTTCAATTTTATGAAAAATTGTTGTCATTTTTAAAATATCTTCAAAATCTAAAGCTTTTGTAAAATCATGTAAAGAAGCGTAAATAAACATCATCGTATCTTGTTCATTTAACATATCTTGCCAAAAACTCACATCTTTTACACACTCAAAAAACTTCTCAATAATTTGTCTTGAAAAATATATATCTAATTTATCTTTTACAAACTCTATGGCATCAAATCTATTTTTGATATTTTCTTTTCCAAAATCATACATAACATCTAAAGTTCTAGCCAAAAAAATAATCTGAGAAAAAAGAGGAATTTCCTCATTTTTCAAACCAAAAATACCACTTCCATCAATTTTTTCCTTTTGATATTTTAATATATTTCTATTTTGTGTTAAAAAAAGAAAATCTTTTACACATTCATCAGAAATTTCACAAAAATTTTTATCATTAGTACTTTGATTTAATCCAATTGAACTAAGAAGTGAATATGAACATAAATCACTTAAATCTTCTTTTGATAAATCCATTTTGATTCCAATATTCAAAGCTATATAAGCCACTCTTTTTGCGTGTCCTAAACTTATTTTATATCTATCTTTTGAAACAAAATCCAATGCTATACTTGTTGCTAATAAAAAATTATTTAGATTAAATTGCATCTGTTTTTTCTTATTCATATTAAAAATCCTATTACTAATTATATAAAAGTAATATTACAATATAATTTTCAATTATAAAATTAAAAAGAATCCATCAAGTTTTATCAAAAGAGAATATTAAAGGAAGAAGTTCTGTTTTTCTGGCGATATTATTATAAATCATTAACTTCACTTTTCTTACACACTAACTAAGTATTATAAAAGCACTTTAAAAAAAGAGGTTTTATGAAAAGTTTTTTTACTAAATTATTTAAAATATTTACATTTCAAAAAAAAGATGATAAAAAAAATGTTACAGGAATAAAATTCGATTATAGTGAAGATGATTTATCGGTATATTTCGAAGTTGCTGATAAAAAACTAGCTGAAGAAATTTTATTAGATATAGGTTATATTAAAAATATTAAAAATTTAAAATATGGTTTTGTTTTAGATATTTGTGCACAGCAAATACCTGAAATTGTTTCATGCTTACTTGCTGTTAATATACCAATTTATGCGATTATTCCACAGAAGAATAATCTTTAAAAGATTATTCTTCACCAACTACTTCAACAATAGCATTAACAGCTTCATCTGTCATATCTAAGTCTAAATGTGGAGCGTCTTTTGCTTCAACTAATTTTACATTAAAGCCTTTTTCTTTAGCTAAATTATAAAAATCAATTGTGATTTGAGGTTTAGAAATATCATCTGCTGTTCCATAAACTAAAACCATTTTCATATCTTTATTTACATTGTGTAAAACATCAGTCATAGATATTAAATTTTTTCCATACTCTTTTTCATGGATATTATAAACACCACCAGCACAAACTAGATTATTAACTAAATGTATGTTTAATCCAGTCATCGTAGCACCCATTGTGCATCCAGCACTATGACCAATATATGTAACTTTTGAAGCATTAAATTTTTCTTTTAATGATTCAACAAGTGAAGCTAAAAATTCTATATACTCTCTTTTAACAGACAAATTTCCAGCACCTTCATGAGCTAAAGCTTCAAAATTATTTGAAGATGAACCTGAGTATCCAGGAAGTGCCACAGCAACTGTTGTAATATCAGTTTGCAAAGATAGATTCTCAGCAAATGGAGCATAACGAGCCAAAGTATTAGTACCTTCTTTCCAAGTTCCATGAACAACTATATTTAAAGCATCTTCAATATCACCCTTTGATTTATGGTATTGAATACACTCATTTCCTGCAAAAATATAATTATCACCTTTTTTAGAACAATCTTCTTTAGAAATATTTGCACCAAATAATAAACTTGAAGAGAAAAGTAATGCTGTTGTTAATAAACTTTTTTTATACATTTTATATCCTTTAATTTAATATTAATAAGGTGTAATACCAAAATAACCATCGTTTTGTCTTTCAATTACTTCAACAATCCCAGCTTGAACATAATCAACTCCAGATATAAAATCATCTTGTGTCCATTTCATAGTTTCCATTGTATTTTTACAACCTATAAATTCAACATCATATTCCATTAACGATTTTATTCTATTAAGAGTTGCTGCATCATAATCTTTTTTGATTACTCTCATACCTTTTCCATATAAAACAACTGCAACTTTTAAAGTCTCACTTGGATACTCTTTTAAAATATTATAAATTGTTCCAATATTGTGATTTACAGTTTCTAAATCATTATCATGTATATTTATAACTATTTTTCTTGGTTTTTCAAATGTTGGTTGAGGGTCGCTAAATGTCGATTGTGCATAAGAAAAAACCGCCATTAAAACTATAAGTATTATATTTTTCATTTGTTATCCTTTGACTATCATATCTTTTTGTATGATTCCACTTTTTATTATTTTACAATAAAGTCCCCTATGACTTTTTAGTAATTGTGGCAATTTTTCATCAAAGACATTTAGATGATTACAAACGGTACAAATTTGAGTAATTTCAATAATTGAAACACCAATAAAAAACTGTGTTCCAACTTCGAAATTATGGGGGTCAAAATCTAATAATATATTTTCACCCAAACATCCAAAAGATAAATCTATATGATTTTTTTTTGCTATTTCATAAGATTCAACTCCTACAATCATAACTGTTTGGTCTAGCTTTTTTCCTGCAAATTTATCGTTTTGTATTCCATAATTTTCTATTAAATTTAATTCACTAACAATAGGTCTTGGAAGTCCACTTGTCTCTTTTGTTGCACTAAATGTTTTTAAAATTTTTCCTAATTCTTTCATTTAAGATTCTCTTTTAATATCTCTTGAAAATCACTTTTTGTCCAGCTCCCAGGATATTGCTTGATATATTTCCCATCTTTTGAAACAATAAAAAATGTAGGAGTAATTTTCTTATAAACTTTTTGTAGCTCAAAAGGTAAAATTGATTCATCCATATCATTTTTGATATAAATGTAGTTTTTATCTATTTGTTTTTTTATATCATCTAAACCTAAAACTTCTTTATCCATTTTTTTACAAAAGTAACAACTTTTTGAAGTTGCGTAAACTATAATTTGTTTATTTTCTTCTTTTGCTTTTTTTTGAATCTTTGCTTCATCAATTGTTAATGAAATATTTTTCACCTTAGATTCTGTAGTTTTTAAATTATTTTTATATTCCATAAAAAATATTGCTAAATTATTATATTCATCATCACTTAATTTCATACTTTTTTTTGTATCATAAAAATTTAAGATATGTTCATCACAAATAGAATTAAATCTATCTGGTTTTTCTAAATATGATTTGAGATAACTTGCAATCTCAATTTCTTGCATTTCAATATCATTTGCATCACCAATTTTCTTTGGACTATCCATAATTGCATAGGCTAGCATATTTACTGTTGGTGATTTAAGATTAAGAAGTTCATTATTTCTTTCGAAAAAATTCTCCTTTAAAGTATCAATAGCTATAAATTCACCGTGACAAGCGGAACATTTTTGTGTAAAAACTTCTTTACCTTCTTTGTAATCTGCATTTAGATTTAATATAAAAAATAAAGTTATTAGTAAAATTTTTATCAATTTAGAATCCTTTTTTCAACTTAATAAATATTTACAATAAAAAATTTATTAAATAGAAAAGACATAAAGAGAAAATTCTTCATGTCTTCATTTTCAAGAATTAAATAATTCCTGGGTTTCCTTTTACTCCAATAATATCAGGAGTATCAACTTTTATATTACTAATATGTTTTACATTTTTCAAGTATGTTTCAACAGTTTCCCATACAGGTTCACCCTCAGATTTTGCACCAACAGTTGACCAACCTGCTACTTTGTAAGATTTACTAGCGTCTAGTTTTTCACCTGTTTTTGTTAAAACAATATCTGTGATTCTTTCACCCATTTTACCAGTTGGATTTATTTTATATGAAATTCCACCAGTTCTAACCATATCTCCACCTTGTTGGTAGAATGGATCTTCATTAAATAAGTTATCTGCAACATCTTCTAAAATAGCTTTAATATCAACACCTTTAATATCTCTTGCGTAAGTTTCAGGATATGTCATAGCTGTTTGAGTCATTAAATCATCAAATGTGATTGTTTGACCAGGCATTACAGAAGTTCCCCATCTAAATCCTGGACTTAATGAAATTTGTGCTTCTTTTACTTCTAAAAGTGCATCACAAATAATTTGATCCCAAGAACCATTAAAGTTTCCTCTTCTAAACAATGTTTGTTCTGTTGTTGCTATGGGACGTGTTAGTTCTTTTAAGAAAGGAAGTCTTACCTCTTCAATATATTTTTTCATCTCTTTATTTTCAGGAATTAAATCAGAGAAAATAGGAAGAAGTGTAAATTTAAAATCTTTTATTTTTCCATTTTGAATATCTAAATCTAAAACATTTAAAAATTTACCATTACTTCCAGCATTACAAACATAAGTTGTTCCATTTGCATTTTTAATAGGAACGGCTTCAGGAACACCATCATGAGTATGTCCACCCATGATAAAATCAATTCCAGTACAAACTTCAGCCATTTTTTTATCTGTATCAAAACCATTGTGAGATAAAACTATAATAGCATCTGGTTTTTCTTCTGCTTTGATTTTATCAACAATATCTTGCATAGAATCTTCTTTTATTCCAAATGTCCAATCAGGAATAAATCTTTGAGGATTTGCAATAGTTGTATAAGGAAATGCCTGACCGATTATTGCAACTCTTGCGTTACCCATTTTTTTGATTGTATATGGTTTAAAGGCATGTCCTGTATCTTCATCAAAAGCTTCAACACCATTCATCATTGAATCTTCTTTTACAAAAATATTTTGTGCTAAGAATTCTGCTTTAAGTTCTTTTACATTTGCTAATATTTCTTCCGCTTTATATGTAAACTCCCAATGTCCAACAGCAACATCAACACCAAGTAAATTCATAGCACCAACCATATCTCTACCTCTTGTGTAAAGAGATGTTGCACTTCCTTGCCAAGTATCTCCACCATCTAAAAGTAATGTTTTATCAGCTCCAAAACTCTCTTTTAAATAATCAACTACTGTTTTAATTTGAGCAAAACCACCAACTTTTCCCATAACTTTTGCATGTTTTTCAAAATCTACACAAGAGTATGCATATTCAAGTCTTTTGTTTCCTTTTATTCCATAATAATCAAGTAATTTTTCACCTACAATATGAGGTGGTTTACCAAAATTACTAAAAAATCCAAGATTTACACTTGGTTCTCTAAAATATATAGGTAATAACTGTGCATGTGAATCTGTCATATGCATAAATCTTGCATTACCAAATGGTTTTAATTTATAATAATCTTCTAATTTTTTTGAAGTATCTGTCATTCTTGTATGAGAATTTGCAAATACAGGAGCAGCACCAAGTACAGCCATCATATATACAAACTCTCTTCTACTTAATTTACTCATTTTTTATACCTTATATTAGTTTAAAATACTAATTTTCTATAGTATTTGTAAATTTTATGGAAATAAAAAAAGTCAAGAGTTATAATCTTGACTTTTAAACATATTAATAAAATATTTTATTAATATTTGTAAGCATCACTAGGACTTGCTAACTTCCAATTTTTTTTACCATCTTCTTCTTGTGTTAATGCACTAATTGCAAAAGCACAAGCTCTCCATGCAGCAAATTCAATAGTTGCATCACCTGTTTTTTTCTTTTTATCATCAACTATTTCTATAGTTTTAGCTCCTGATTTTAAAGCAGCATCAACAGCTTCAATATATTGACTAGCTTTCATACCAAGTCTCATAAATTCAACTTTGTTTTTTATAGCTATTTCATTATATTTACTTGCAGTTGCTAATACTTTTTCAATACCATTTGCTTCAACATTACACTCTTTTTTTACATCTAATTTAGATATTTCAGAAGCAGTTGCATTTACTAATCCAGAAGCTAATAAAGCTGTTGCTGTTACGAATTTTAAAATTGTTTTTTTCATAATATTCACCCCTTATTTTCTTACATCTGGACCGTCAACAGCCATACCATTTGACATATACGCTAAGAAATATAATAACTCTTTCATTTGTGTACTTTCATCTTTTGGTGGAACTTGACCTTGATCTACAACACAACCTGACATTCTTCTTTCAAGTGTTCCTAAATCTTCCCATTTTAATCTAAACACTGGGAAATGAGTAACTTGACCTGTTAATGGAGAAAGTTTTTCATTTCTTACTCTTTGTCCAGCACCTTGAACGTGACATTCAGCACAAGAAAGATTTAAATAACCTCTTTGAGTATAATAATACTCTTTCCCATTATCATAAGCTTTTTTAGCATCAGCACTTGAAATTTTAATATCAAACTTTTTACCAGCTTCCGTAGATGAACTAGCTATAAATGCTTGAAAATTAGCCATATCACCTTTTTGAGTGTTCCACTCTTTTTCACCATTTGCTCTTAAACAATCATTAACAGCAGAAGTTAGTGATACTAAATCTTTTTTCTTTTCATCAAAAAATGGATAAATCCCACCAACAGCAGGATCAGGGAAACAAGTTGCTAATGAATTTCCATTAGCAAATTTTTTACTATAAAGTTCTTTCCCTTTTTCAATTCCATCTTCATAAGGAGGCATCTCTTTGATTGCTTCATATTGTGATTTTGCATCTTTTGAGAATGAATAAGCACCAATAGCGAAATCATTATGTTTTAGATTTTTTGCATAATCATTTTTTAACTCTTCTTCAGGTGAATAAGGAAAAAATTTATCCTTATCTTTTTCTGGGTCTGCAAATTTTGCTTCAAAGTATTTAATTGCAGCAATTCTATCTTTTTCAGCCCCTGCATTAAAATCAGCTGCATTTAAAGAATAAACCGTAAGTGCAATTAATGCAGTAGATTTTACAAATTTTGATAACATGGTATCTCCTTTTATTTTAATTACTAAAATTGATAATTATTTAATTGCCTCAGTACTTACGTCTGTATTACCTTTTAAATCTTTCCATGTTAATTCAATTGTATCACCTACATTTGCACCTCTAAATGAAAACTTAATATAAGGGTCTTTTGATAAAAATTGAGAAGTTGATGCCTCAAATACAACTTTATCTGCTACTTTAGCAACAACATAAGTAATAAAATTAACTTCTTTTTTTGCTCTTTCAGCTTCTTGATAACTTAACATTGGATGAGTTGCTAACGCTTTAACTTCAACTATTCCATCTTTTAATTTTGCTTTAATTTTTGTAGTACCAGCCATTTTAATTCCTTTTATTTTTATATTTTTTTAGTTTATTTTAAGTAGTTTAGTTGAATTAAATCAACCACCACATCCACCAATTGTTACTTTTACTAATTTAGAAACTGCAAATAGTTTTCCATCTGCTTCAGCTACAACTGTAACAGTTCCAGTTTTTGCCATTTTAATTCTAATAGCAAAATCAATTACTGAATTTTCATTTACATTAAATACTGCAACTGCACTTTCAGGATTTGCATCTTGGAATACTGCAACTTTTGTAGCTTTTAAAGATGAATCAAAAGACACAGGAATAACTGCACCATTTTCTGCAATATCAGGAGCACTTAAATTAATACTTCCTTCAGTTGTTGCTGAACTTCCAAAAATTTCTTTTATTGCTTCATCAACTTTTGTTGCAGTCCAAGCTTTTGGTTTTGTTTCTCTAAAATCAATCGCACTTAATTTTCCAGGAATCGCTGCAACTGCAAGTACTCCTAATCCTAAACTTAAAAAACTTCTTCTATTTATCATTTTCTATCCTTTTTTTAATTAATTGTTTTTAAATAAGCAACTACAGCTTTAATTTCATCATTACTTAACCAACCATTTTTACCAAATGATGGCATTGTTGAAATTGGATTTGTTGCATTTGGGTCATAAATTTTATCATACAATGCTTCTTCTGGCCATGCAGATAAAGCTTGTAAAACAGGTCCCATACTTCCAGGACCATCAAGAGTTTTACCGCTTATTGCATGACAAGCTACACAATTTCCTTGAGTATTAGTATTAAAGATTTTTTCACCTTTTTTAACTAATTCATCATCTGATGCAAAACTACTAACTGCTATTAATCCACTTATAGCAGATGCAGTTAATATATTTTTAATTACATTCATAACATACTCCTTTATTATTTACTAGAATTAATCATATAATCGATTACTTCTTTCATTTGCTCGTCATTTAAATCAGTACCACCTTTAGGAGGCATACCATTTATACCATTAATTCCGTTATGATAAACTTTATCTACACCCTTTTCAATAACCTTAGCCCAAGCTCCTTTATCACCTAAAACAGGTGCGCCAATCGCTGGATTGCCATGACATGATGAACAATTAGCTTCATACGTTGCTTGTCCTGGTTTGATAGCTTCACTATTTTCAACTTTTGGTAAAGCTCTTTCAACAGATAAAGGTTGATTTGAATTAGCAGTTAAATCAATATCAATTTTCATTAAAAGATTTTGTGTATCTTCTTTAATACAATCTTTCATACATTTAGTTCCAGTTCCATATATTTTTGGATCTGAAAGTAATGCAGTCATGTTTTTAACACCTTGTTTTGGTTCTTTTGTATCAACTTCAGGATAAAAACCATCTTCATTTGGCATTTTGATTTTCATCATTTTTTCTTTGTCTAATACAAAATCATCATCCATTTCTTCACCCTCATAAGTAATACCATTTACAGATAATACATATGCAGTAATTGCATAAGTTTCACTATTAGTTAAACTTTTTGGATGAGGAAAAGGCATTGAATCTTGAATATACCAATATAATGTACTAGCATATGGCCAATATGAACCAACCGTTCTAATTGGTGTATCAGGATTTGGATTTTCATCAGCTGGATTTAGTCTTTGAATTTTCAAAGAAGCTTTTGTTCCACCTGCTAACCTTGGATAACCTTTACCTCCTGAACCAAAATCACCATGACACATCACACATTGAGCATCATAAAGTTCTCCACCTAATTCAACTGAACCTTCAGCTTTTTTAGGTTTGCCATCATCTCCTAATACTACTTCACCTTTTTTCATTTCAAATTCAGGTAAACCAGTACCATCTGGTTTTACATCAAGATCCCAAGCTGTAATTTCTCTTTTTGTTGGTGTTCTTCCTATATTGTAATCTTTAACTTCTTGTGTATTTACATTGTATGAAGAATATTTTCCATCTTTTGTTGGGTACTTAACAGCACCATCAACAGAAACTTCTTTAGTAGCTGCCATTACAGAACTTACGAATATTGTTGATAAACCAACAGTAAGAAGAGCAGATTTAAGCTTTTTTATGTTTTCTAATTTGAACATTATTACACTCTCCTTTATTTGTGATTTCCCAAGTTACTATTGCATTTCTATGATAAACTGATTCAACTCCAACTGCTGATGTTTCTTCATCTATTGTAGGTTGAATATTTCCAAAATCATCGTAAGATCTACTTGCTAAAATTAGAGGTTTCCCCTCCCACTTGATAATATAAGAGAATCTTGTCCAAGATTTTGGTAAAACTAAACCTTTTAGTTTTGCTTCAACCCAATTATCTCCACCATCAAATGATATATCAACACCTTTGATTGTTCCATGACCAGACCAAGCAAGTCCTTCAATTTCTACCATTTCACCTTTTTTCAAATGTGTCCATGGTTTTTCAGGACATGGTGAAGTAATTACAGAATTTACTTCATTAACCCAGAAAAATCTAATTGCTTTACCTGATTTTTGCAACATTGTATATTTTGAAGTTTCTTCTTTTGAATGCCATGGTTTATCAGAAAATTCTAATCTTCTTAACCATTTAGTATTAAGATTTCCCTCCCATCCTGGAACTATAAGTCTTACAGGATATCCTTGTTCAGGTCTTAATGCTTCACCATTTTGCCCCCAAACAACCATAACATCATCTAAAGCTTTTTCAACAGGAATTGTTCTTGGATTTGAAGCATTGTCACTACCCTCAGCCAACATCCAAACAGCATCTTTTTCAAGCCCTAAGTCTTCTAAAATAGTTTTTAACATAACTCCAGTCCAAGAAGCAGCGCTCATAAGACCTTTCATAAATTGTAAACTATTAAATTGAGGACCTCTCCACTCAGGACTTCCATTTGCAGGACACTCAATAAAATAAATTCTTGTTTCACTTGGATATTTTTGTAAATCTTCTAAAGTTAAAACTATCTCTTTTTTAACTTTTCCATGAATTACTAATCTCCAATCTTTTGGGTCAATATGTGCAGTTCCCCCATGATCTCTTACGAAAAATAAACCATTTGGAGTGATAATACCCTCTGATTCATGAATTGGACACATGGAAACAGATGCATAAGCATCACCTGAAGAAAATAAGTCATGTGTTCTTCTGATATTATTATGTTCATATGGTGATGGAATACCATAAAGATTTTTATTTACTGGATCTCCTAATTTTTGTCCCCAAGGTGCATCATTTATAATTGCCAAATCATCTGCTTTTGCAGATATTGGTGTTAAAACTGAGGCAGCACTTAAGGCTCCAGCAGAATAAATAGCAGTTTTTTTGAAAAAATCTCTTCTACTTGTTATTGCAGAAATATTTGATTTAACTTCTTTTTGTAAAACTTCACTGTTTTCCAACTTTTACCTCCTAAATAATTTGAATATATTATTAAATAACTCTCCGTCAAAGTAATTATAAGTTTTATAAGTTAAAATGAAACTTAATTTATTAATTTTTCTTATGTAAAAATTAAAATATATATGCTTAGAATAGCAATAAAATAGCATTCGGAAGTCTATTAAAACAGTGTATTTTTATATATGTAACTCATGAATATTCATTCATAGAATATAAAAAGAAGTAAAATTTGATTGTTTTTTTTTGTTTTATAAACTTACATAAAAAAATTATTTTTTATGTAAGTAAAATTGGTTAAGATACAGTTTTTTCTAATTTAAACCATTTGTAAAGTTTTCGTATTAGAATCATAAGGAAAAGTCCATCAATCATACTTGCAATGATAAATGAAAAATATTCTGCTTGTGAAATTAATCCATAATTATAAGAGAGCATTGCAATTGCAACCATAAAAGTTAAAGGCATTGAATCGCTCAAGGCAAAAAGTGCAGTTTGTTTGAATTTTAAATAATTATAAAATACCAAATAAGAACTAATGAATCTAATAAAAATTATTGCTGCCATAATAAATAGTGCATGTTGTAAAATTTCTAAATCAACAATTCTTAGATTTACAGTTGAACCTGTGTAGATAAAAAAGATTGGTGCGAAAAAACCAAAACCAAAAGATTCGATTTTTTCTTGTAACTCATGTTTTTGACTAAAAAACATTTTAAAGAAAAGTCCTGCGGTAAAAGCTCCTAAAACAACATCAATTTTTAGTAATAACATAATTGAAACTAAAATCAATAATAAAGATATTGAAAATCTGATATCTTGGTCATATCTGTCATTATCTGAATCTGGAATAAGGAATTTCTTTAGTTCAGGAAACCACCAAAATGAGATATAAAAAACTCTTAAACCTAAAACTGTAATCGCAACAACACTAATAATTGTTAAAATTGAAAGGAAAAAACTAATATTAAAGCCATGTTCTGTCCAACCACTAAATAATGTTAACGCCAAAATACTTATGATTTCTCCAACAACTCCAATAGATAAAGCAAGATTTAACCAAGGTTCTTCTTTTCCATACTCTTTCATAAGCATCATAATCATACCTAAAGAGAAAATAGGTAAAGCCACAAAATAAGTAAGTCCCAAAGAGAAAAACCAACAAACAAAACCAGATATTGAATACAATAAAATAAAATATAAAACTACATTTACAGCCAAAGTTGCTTTTATAATTTTTACAAGTTTAAAATTTATCTCAAGACCTGCTAGAAACATCAAATAAACAAATCCGAATTTAGCAATTAATTTTAATGTTTCATCCGCGTATATCAATCCTAAATAACCTGCAATTAGTCCTAAAACTATTTCAACAACAACTACAGGTGCTTTTATCATCTTTGAAACAATGGGTGCCATCATAATAATTGTACACACTGAAATCATTAAAAGAATTTTTTCCACTTATTCTACTCCTAAACTATAACTACTCTTCATATTTCTTATATTTTATTATATTTGTCTTAAATTTAAGACTCTTCGGCTTCTTTTATAATCATTCCAGCTTCTTTTAAAAATGGACTTGCAACAAATGTCATCTTTTTTATTTTATCAAATTTTGCATAACTTAAATAAAGTATGTCTTTAGCCCTTGTTACAGCCACATAAAAAAGTCTTCTTTCTTCTTCTATGCTTCCACCTTTACTCATTAATTTTCGGTTTGGAAATCTTCCATCCATTAAATCAATTACATAAACCTCTTTAAACTCCAAACCTTTACTTGCATGAATTGAAAGAAGATTTACTCCATCACCCTCACTCATTTCACTTCCACCTAAAATCATTGCATTAATAAATTTTGATAAATCTTGAAAATTTCTTGATAAGTTTTTTAAAAGCATTACTTTTCTATTTATTTTTGCAAGTGATTTTGTTTTTTGACTTGGATTTATAGTTCCATCTTTTTGAGTTGCTCTTTTAGTTGATAAAAAATCCTTCAATTTTGAATAAGCCATTGACGAAGAGATATTCCCTATTAATGTTTCAGGATTTTTTGTTCTTCTTAAATGTTTCATCAGTAAATAAATATCGTATAAATATTTTCCACCATCAACATTTAATTTTGGATGTTTTAAAATAGGATTTCCTAAAAATGCCTCTTCAAAATTACAATCTTTAAACTTTGAAATAGAACCTAATTCTA
>JBGSBO010000049.1:0-14432 GCA_041730535.1 Minisyncoccia bacterium | reverse complement strand
ATTTAATCTGTAAATTACCTTTAATTTATAGATAAATTTAGAATATTTCTTGACATAAATTTTTTAAAACTCATATTTCAATACTTTTTTAGTTAAAGATTAGGAAACTGATTTTTATATTATATTTTTAGAGGTTCCCTTAATTTATCCACATTTGTTAATAAAATGTTTGAACTTTTATCAAGAGTTAATCCATTTGATTTATTTTCTACTAACATTTCATTTACAACATTAGCAAAATTATTTAATCCATTTGATACTTCCCCTAAATTATTTCCTGTTATTCTATGCGTAAAGTTTAATTTTTGGAAAAATAATAAAGCTTCTGATATTTTATTTAAATCACCATCAACTTTAGTAGATACAATTTCAAATAAATCATTGATTCCATTTTTAAGTTCTTCTATTCCTTCATTTTTAGTTGATTCAGTTATAGTTTGTTTCATAATTCCTGTTTTTGCTAACTCAATAGCTTTTTTAACAGCATCTATTACTTTTTTAGCTTCAGTTATATCTTGTGCAAATTTAACGACACGAGTTACTTTACCGCTTTTGTTTTTTACAGGAGTATATGAAGCTTGAATCCAAACAGAACTACCATCTTTTCTAATTCTTTCAAATTCATTTATTTGAGATATTCCATTATTTAAATTATTCCAAAAATCAGTGTAATCTTTTGTATTTGTGTATGTTTTATCACAAAATATTCTGTGATGATTACCAACTGCTTCATTTAGTTTATAACCTAAAACATTTAGGAAATTATCATTCGCATGAATTATTGTACCATCTGGTTTAAATGATATAATTGCATAATTTTCATCCATTGCACTTAATCGTGCAGCTTCTTCTTCTGTCTTCCCGAAATTAAACATAACAATTCCTTTAGTCTTCTAATTAAGATATATTATTAAAAAAAAGTGATTTTTTTGTGAGTTTACTATAAAATAATTATAGTATTAAATTTATTTAATTAAAATTGGTAGCTGTATTTTAAATTAAGCTACCTTTGTCTTAAAAGCCTTAATACAAGGGCTTCTAAAACACCTATTTTTAAATTGTTCCAAAACTGAACCAAGAATGTTCTAGTTTAGTAAAAAAGTTCCTCTTGATTTCTTCTCATCTTTTATATATTTTGCATATACTTGTAAAGTAATATTTGCATTCTTATGACCAAGCATTGATGAAACCCAAAGTATATCTTCTCCACTTGCAATCATCATACTTGCAAAGGTATGTCTCATCTGATATAAATTTCTATATGGAATTTCAAGTTCTTTTAAAACCTTTTTCCAATAAGTTGTAGAAATCTTAATTGCTGAGTGATAAGGTTTATTTAATCTTGAAGTAAAAACATAAGGAGACTCATCTATGTTATATTTTAAATGATTTTCAATATATGGAATTAATACATCTAAAATATCTACATCTCTAATACTAGATTTTGTTTTAGGAGTTGTTTCTATTCCTTTATTTCTTGTAGCTTTTACTGAAATAGTTTTATTCTCTAAATCAATATTTTCCCACTTTAATGCAGTAATCTCTCCTGTTCTCATTCCTGTAAAAAACCCTATTGCAAAGAACAGTTTTATTTTATCAGGACTTGCATCTAATATTTTAAATATCTCATCTTTTGAAAAAGGAATATTTTCTTTTATAGCAACATTCTTAGGAGCTTTAACTATGGAAAATGGATTCTTTTGAATAATCTCATCTCTTAATGCATCTTCAAATATACCATTAAAAATAATCCTTACATTAATTGCTGCTTTATTAGAAAGAGTTTCAAGTAAATTATTTTGCCAAAGAGTAAGTTCAGATGCTTTTATACTATCAATCTTTCTATTTCCAAATACTGGAACAACATGTTTATTTAAAACATAATTATATGAAGAATGAGTATTAGCTTTCCTACTAGCTCTATTCATCTTCAAGCTAATATCAATCATCTCTTTTACTGTTGGAACAATTTTGTTTTCAAAGAACTCTCCACTATGCATTTTTAAGAGCATTTGTGGAATTATTTGTGTTGTTGCTAATTTTCGATTAGCTTTTGAATCTTCTATATTAAGTGACCTTTTAATCACTTCACCATTTAAACTAAACCGTACCCAAAGCTTTACACCTCGGGTATACAATTTTGGTTCTGTCATTTTCATTATGTTATCTCCTGTGATAACACCTTAAAATAACAACTACTAACAATAGAGTTAATTTTAGTAGAATTCATATTAAATCCTTTAGAACCAAATTAGCTATTTCTTTTGGATTTAGCATATTTTTAGAAGAAATCACCCATTTATCTAGTTCAAGCTTATCAAATAATACTTTTCCTGCTTTTTTATGATAATGTTTGCCTTCTACAAGGTGGTCAGTTTTTAGTTTATGTATATGGTCTTTTGAGTAACCAAGATAATATGCAGTTTCTGCAACATTTAGCCATCTTTTCTCTACTTTATTTTCTATTTTTTCACTTAGAATTTTTACTATTTCTAGTATTTGTGGTATTTGATTTACTGCTTCGATATTTAGATTCATGGGAAATTCCTCCTTTCCTATTAATTTTCCTTTCTGTTTTTTTATATTATTCTAATCTTTGCAAAAAATCTTTTTTAATGATTAAATGCAAAGATTTTTAAACTAATTACTATCATTAAACTCTTTTCAAATAGTAATTAGTCATCTCTTCTCTTGAATGGTTTATCTCTTTTGAGATATCTGCTAAAATCTGTTTATACTCTTGACCTATTTCGAGTCTTTTTTCAACTTCATTTTTTACATACGTATATCTAAAGTCATGGGAGCTTACATCATAAGCTTTCAAGTGATTTGCATAAGTTCTTTGTGTTGGAAGATTATCAGCTAATTTAATTCTTTCAAATAATGAAGAAGTAATATCTTTAGCATCATATTCATGATTTCCTTTTCCAATTACTCCTATTAATTTTCCATCATTGTAATACTTATCAATGTTCTCAACAACTTCAAAGGCTTCTGAGACTCTAAATCCTAGTTCTAACTGTGTTTGAGCAACAACTGCTGTTTCATAGCTTTTTTCATACAAAGCATCTATTAATTTATCAGCTTCATTTATTGCTCTTCCTTCTATATGATTGATATCAGGCATTTCTTTTATTTCAAGCATCTTTTCTTCAAATACATCTTTTGAAACTAACATATCAACATTAGATTTTTCTAAGCCTTCTAACATAGAAGAGAATGCCCTAACATAGTTTTCACATGAACTCTTTGCTAAATCTTGCGTTCTATAGTCTAAAAACTCTTTAACAGTCTCATTAGTCATATGTTCATTTAGTTTACCTTCTAAGCCTTTATTAGTGCAGAAATTAGCAAAACTTTTACTCATTTCAGCTCTTTTTATTGATAAAGCTTTTGAATGTGTTTGTTTATCTGTTCTTCCATGTCTTTTTTCACCAAATGCTGAAAGCCTATGATGAATATCTTTTATTTGCTTTTCGAAGCTAGCTCCTTTTAAATTAGCCATTTCTTTGTACCTCATTAGTTTTTAAAAAGTTATCTATTGCACTTTTTGAAATAGTCACTTTGTGATTTAACTTTAAATATTTTGAAATATTTATAGCACCTGTTCCTTCTTGATATAACTTAATAATCACATCCATATATTTGGAGATGATCAGATTTTTTGTTTTATATCTACTCTTTTCTTTAAGCTCTTGGGCTTGTTTTTCATTAGATTCTGTTTTTAATTCATCTAAAACTACATAACTCTTTAAAAGTTGATTTCCACCTACTTTTAAATACTTTGCTTGTTTGAAAAGCAATGAAACTGTTTGTTCTTCCGACAAAGAAATATTCTTTGCTAATTTTTTAATTTTTGTGTTGTTGAAACTCATTTTGGTTCCTCCTTATTTAATTTTTTTGGTTTTTACTAATTATTTTTTACCTCCTTTAGTAGATTTTCAGAATCATATAAGAAAATTTAAGAAAAATCTTTTTAACTTAATAATTCAATTTTAAATTAATATATTCTTGATATCCTCGAAAGGAAGTGGTACTGTTTTAATAAGATAGTTATTAAAGAAGTAAAATGTTTTTGTAAGACAATTAAAGCAGTAGAGATGGTTTAGCAATGTAATTTACTTTTTAGAAAAGAAATTACGAAAAAAAATAATGACTATATAAAACTTGCTAGAAAGTAAGTTTTAATAGTAAAATGACTGCATTAATAACAGCACCGTATAATCTGATTAGAATTCAATAATTGATTGTATTTAAGGTATGTTTCTTTTTTAATTGTTGGAAAAGCTTCAATTCTGTAAAGCTTTTAATAGTTTTTATATTTGTTTATATTCATATTCATACCTTTGAAAATTTAAGAGATTTCTTATCTCTATACTTTTGTTATAGGAGGCTATTTGAAAAAAAACGAGTTTTAGAAAAAAATTTTGAAATTTCTTTAAAAAGGCATAAAAAAGTCGTTTTTAAAGCTTTACGTGCGTAAGACTTTAAAAGCCTGATATTACCGAAGCTTTTAAGCTTCTTTCTTAATATCGTATTTTTTATAGAGAATCCCCATACCCTATAGGATGGGCTTTCTATAAAAAAAATTTCGGGAGACACGTCTCCCGGTCTCTATGAAAAAACGCAAGCTTATTTTCATAGAGACCGGGAGGGTGCCATGTGTGGAAAAGACTTTGTGGGCGTGGATTATTCTCACTTAAAAGAGAAAGAAGATTTATACCAGAATAATCTCCCCTGTATTTGTTGATTGAGGAAAAACTTGCTCTAAATTCCAAGATTCTAATCCTTTACATAAAGCTGCTTTTTCAAGATCTGAAATAAACTTTTCTAAAAGTTCTGTATATTTCTCTCTTACAGGGTTAGTTTTTTAGTTTGTGTGTTTTGATTTGCATTATTATTTTCCATTTTAAATTCTTAATAATTGTTTTTTATCAGTAGTATAAATACTATTTTAAATAAAACATATTAATATAAAAATATCGCATTCAATTATTTTTATATTAAAGAAAAGCAGCTATAATAAATAACTTTTAATTATAGGTTTTATAATGAATAATAAGAAAAATATGTCTGAAAGAGATATCTGCACTAAATATATTACACCCGCCCTAAAAAAAGCAGGTTGGGATATAGAATCACAGGTTAGAGAAGAAGTTTCATTTACTGATGGAAGAATTACAGTAAAGGGAAATAAAACTTCAAGGGGTGAGAGAAAAAGAGCTGATTATATTCTTTATTACAAACCAAATATCCCGATTGCTATTATTGAAGCAAAGAAAAATACACTATCATTAAATGCAGGTATTCAACAAGGTATAGAATACTCTTTAATACTTGATATCCCAGTAGTATTTAGTAGTAATGGAGATGGCTTTTATGAACATGATAGAACATTATCAACAGGAAATGTAGAACAAGAGTTATCCCTTGACAATTTCCCAACACCCGAAGAACTTTGGAAAAGATACAAAAAATTTAAAGGTATTGAAACAGAAATACAAAATAAAATTGTTTCTGAAAACTACTATTTTGATGGAACAGGAAGAAGTCCAAGATATTATCAACAAATAGCTATCAATAGAACAGTTGAAGCAGTAGCAAAAGGTCAAAACAGAATACTTCTTGTTATGGCAACAGGAACTGGAAAAACTTATACAGCCTTTCAAATCATTCATAGACTTTGGCAAAGTCAAACTAAAAAAAGAATATTATTTTTGGCAGATAGAAATGCACTTATAGACCAAACAAGAAGAGGTGATTTTAGACACTTCAAAGATAAAATGACAGTTGTTAAAAATAAAAAAATTGATAAGTCTTATGAAATATATTTAGCCCTTTATCAAGGTTTAACTAACTATGACGAAGAAAAAGACGCTTATAGACAATTTAGTCCAGATTTTTTTGATTTAATTATTATTGATGAAGCACATAGAGGAAGTGCTGCTGAAGATAGTGCTTGGAGAGAAATATTAGATTACTTTACCAGTGCAACTCAAATTGGACTTACAGCAACTCCAAAAGAAACAAAAGAAGTATCCAATATAGAATACTTTGGAGAACCAATTTATACATACTCTTTAAAACAAGGTATTGAAGATGGTTTTTTAGCACCTTATAAAGTAATGAAAGTTGGATTAAATGTTGATTTAGAAGGTTGGAGACCAGAAAGAGATAAAAAAGATATTCAAGGATATTCAGTAGAAGATAGAGAATATAATCAAAAAGATTTTGATAAAAACTTAGTTATTTACAATAGAAGTGAATTAGTTGCTAAACATATTACCAAATATCTAAAAAAACACGATAGATTTATGAAAACAATTGTTTTTTGTATAGATATAGAACACGCACAAAGAATGAGAAGTGCTCTTGTAAAAGAGAATTCTGATTTGGTATCTCAAAATCCAAAATATGTAATGCAAATAACAGGTGATAATGATGAAGGTAAAAGAGAATTAGACAACTTTATAAACCCAGAAGAAAAATATCCTGTAATTGCTACCACTTCAAAACTAATGACAACAGGTGTTGATGCTCAAACTTGTAAATTGATTGTTTTAGATAGCAATATTAACTCAATAACAGAGTTTAAACAAATCATAGGTCGTGGAACAAGAATAAATGAAGAATACGGAAAAACATTCTTTACGATTATGGATTTTAGAAATGCAACTCATTTATTTGCTGACCCTGATTTTGATGGAGAACCTGTAAGTATTATTGAAACAGAAGGAAATGGTGAAGATGAACCAGCTGGTACAACTCCCCCTGAAACTCCACCAATAGAGCCACCTATTATTGACCCACCTGAACCACCATCAGAACCAAGAGAAAAAGTTTTTGTAAATGGTGTAAATGTCTCAATTTTAAATGAAAGAATTCAATATTTAGACGCACATGGAAAACTTATAACGGGAAGTTTAAAAGACTATACAAAACAAAAAGTAAGTGAAGAGTTTTCAACTCTTGAAGAGTTTTTAACTAAATGGAATAGCACAGAAAAAAAACAAAAACTTATTGAAGAACTTGAAGATAAAGGTATTATCTATGAAAACTTTGCAGAAGAAGTTGGAAAAGATATGGATTTATTTGATATGATTTGCCACTGTGCTTTTGATATGCCACCACTTACAAGAAGTGAAAGAGCAAATAATGTTAAAAAGAAAAACTATTTTACTAAATATGGTAATAAAGCAGTTGAAATCATTAATACATTACTTGATAAATATGCTGATGAAGGAATTGAAAATATAGAAACAATTCAAGTTTTACAACTTCCAGATTTTAAACAATTTGGCTCACCTGTTGAAATAGTAAAAGAATTTGGTGGAAAAGCTAATTACTTAAATGTAATAGTAGAAATAGAACAGCAACTTTATAGTAATGTTGCATAAACAATAGATTATATAAGGAATTTTAATTGGCTAATATTGGCGGAATAATAAAAACAATACAAAACATAATGAGAAAAGACAAAGGTCTTAATGGTGATGCACAAAGAATAGAACAGTTAGGTTGGATGATATTTTTAAAAATCTTTGACGATAAAGATATCGAAATGGAATTATTAGTTGATAATTATGTATCTCCAATTCCAAGTGAATTACAATGGAGAAACTGGGCTACTGATGATGAAGGTATTACAGGAGAAGAACTATTAGACTTTGTTGATAATAAATTATTTGCTGATTTAAAAACGCTACCAAGTGCTGCTACAAACAAAAGAGCACTACTTATTAAAGAAGTTTTTGAAGGTAATAATAACTATATGAAATCAGGAACGCTTATTAGACAAGTTGTCAATAAGTTAAATGAGATAGATTTTAATAGTAGTGATGATAGACACTTATTTGGTGATATTTATGAAACAATATTAAAAGAACTTCAAAGTGCAGGGAATAGTGGAGAGTTTTATACACCAAGAGCTATTACACAATTTATTACTCAAATGGTAAATCCAAAATTAGGGGAAATTGTATTTGACCCTGCTTGTGGAACAGGTGGTTTTTTAACAAATGCCATAGAACATATTAGAACTAATGAAGTTCATAATATTGAAGATAGAATAACTTTACAAAAAACTATTAAAGGTAGTGAATTAAAACCACTTCCACATATGTTAGCACTTACAAATCTTATTTTACATGATATTGAAGTTCCAAATATTGTATATGACGACGCACTTTCAAGGGAAATGACTTCTATTACAGGTAAAGATAGAGTTGATTGTATCTTAGCAAACCCACCATTTGGAGGAACAGTTTCAGATGGTATGGAAACTAATTTTCCTGCTAATTATAGAACAAAAGAGAGTGCTGATTTATTTTTAATCTTAATGATACAGTATCTAAAAGACGGTGGTAGAGCAGGAATTGTTTTACCAGATGGAAGTTTAACAGGTGATGGAGTAAAACAAAGAATTAGACAAAAACTACTTGAAGACTGTAATCTTCATACAATAGTTAGACTTCCAAACTCCGTATTTCAGCCATACGCAAGTGTTGCTACAAACTTACTATTCTTCACAAAAGGAACACCTACAAAAGAAGTTTGGTATTACGAGCATAAATTACCAGAGGGACAAAAATCATATAACAAAACAAAACCTATTCAAATAAATGAATTTGATACTTTAAAGTCTTGGTGGGAGAATAGAAAAGAAAGTGAAACTGCGTGGAAAGTTGATATTGAGACTATTAAAAACAACGGATACAATCTTGATATAAAAAATCCACATAAAATAGAAGAAGAGGAAATCCATACTTCAATAGAATTACTTGAAATGCTACATAATTCATTTGAAATGAGTAATGGCTTACTAAAACAATTAAAAAGTGAGTTAGTATAATGTCTTTAATGAAGATTGGAGATTTATTTAATCTTGAAAAAGGTTCTCTACAAAGTTCAAAAAATACTGAAGGTGAATATGACTTTATTACGGCAGCAGAAGAATGGAAAACAAATAATGAATATTCGCATGAGTGTGAAGCACTTATTTTCGCTGCTGCTGCATCTGGTTCATTAGGAAGAACTCATTATGTAAATGGTAAGTTTATTACAAGTGATTTATGTTTTATTTTAACACCAAAAGATGAAGTTAAATATCCTATTGATTTAAAATTCTATCATTTTGTATTCAATTCACTTAAAGAAGAAATTGTAAAAAACACTAAAACTGGAACTTCGAAAGAATCAATAAATCAAGGTAATTTAAAAAACTATGAAATACCATATTTTGGAATTGAACAACAGCATTTATGGATAAATAAACTATTAAATACAAAATCTATAAAAGAAACATTAGAGAATGAAATTAGTAATCAACAAAATCTACTAACCAAATTAAAACAATCAACACTTCAAGAAGCAATTGAGGGGAAACTAACTTCGAAATGGAGAGAAAAAAACCAAGATATTGAATCCGCATCTGTATTACTTGAAAAAATATTAGCAGAAAAAGAGCAATTGATTAAAGAGAAAAAAATCAAAAAATCAAAACCATTGGTAGAAATTGGTGAAGATGAAATACCTTTTGAGATACCTGAAAGTTGGGAGCGAGTTTATCTACAAGATATTTCTCTTAATATACATTATGGTTTTAACGCATCTGCTAAACCAGAAAAGCAAGATGTGAGATTATTAAGAATTACTGATATTCAAAACAATAAAGTAAATTGGAATACTGTACCTGGTTGTGATTATGAAAAAAAAGACGTTAATACATATTCTTTGAATAATAACGATATTTTAATAGCAAGAACAGGTGGAACAATTGGAAAGTCTTATATTGTTAAAGAATTAAATGTTATATCTTTATTTGCTTCATATTTAATTAGAGTAATACCATCTTCAATTATTAATGCAGATTTTTTAAAACTATTTATAGAAAGTCCATATTATTGGAAACAATTACTTGATGCTGCTTGGGGTGCAGGACAACCAAATGTAAATGGAACTTCACTGTCAAAACTTTTACTTGGACTACCACCAATTGAAGAACAAAAAGAAATTGTAAATAAAATAGAAAAACTTTTTACTATTTGTGATGAACTTGAAGAACAAATAAATAATTCAAAACAAAACACAAAAACACTTATGCAAGCAGTTTTAAAAGAGGCATTTGAAAATTAATGGATAATTTAACAGTGCAATCAATTAGAGAAGGTATGATTAAAATTACACTTAATGCACAGTCTCTCGCTGATGAAGCAGAACTATTATTCGAAAATGGATTTTATGCAAGAACTTATACGTTAGCACATATAGCAAGAGAAGAAATGTCAAAATTATATATGTTATTCAAAAGATAACCAAGATAATAGTTAAGCTTTATGTTCGGCATACAATGAAACAATTGAAGACAATAACGACCATTAATTTATTTGAATAAAAAATAGAAAAAAGGGTAAGATTTTTTCCTTCAATCTTTATAATTTAATAACCATGAATAGCACTTCTTATTGTGCTAAAAATAGCTACATTTTACAAGATATAGAGAATGTTAGTTTGTTAAGAAGTACCTTTTTATAGGTATTTATGGTTTTTTGTATCTTGTTTTAAAATTTCCCTCTAGGCGTAAGTTTTGGAACTTCTTCTAAGTTACAGTTAGAGAAATAAACTGTTCCAATTTTGTTCCAACTATCTCAAAGATATACAAGAACTAAATTATTTAGAATTGTTAGTAAGTTGCTTTTTAAGGTGTTTTGTATTTATTTGCTAATTATCTAGTAGAATTTTAAATTCTAGTCCATTTTTTATATTTTTTACTTCAATATTTCCTTCTAAGTTTTCTTCAATAATAAGTTTTGTCATATATAAACCTATACCTGTTCCATGGGATTGGTTTTTTGTAGTAAAATATGGCTCAAATATACGTTTTAAAATTTTTGAATCTTTAATTCCTCCTGCATTATCTTTAATGATTAAAATTATTGATGAATCATTTTTTTTCTGCATTTATATTAACCATTCCATTTTTTATATTATTACTTATTATTGCATCTTTTGCATTGAGTAAAATATTTATTAAAGCTTGTTGTAGCTGATTTTCTAAGCAAATAAAGGAAATTGATTCTGGGATATTTATATTAATTTGTATATTATTTATCTTAAATTCATAGGAAATTAAAGTAACTATTTTTAATATAATTTCTTTTAGGAAAATCTTTTTGAATTCTTCTTTAGGTTTATGAAAATTTCTAAAATCATCAATTGTATGGGACATAAAATCCAGTTGTTTTTTTACTTTTCCTATCCATTTATATAGATACTCTTTATTTAAATTAGAATTCTCAAATTTATCTATTACTGTAATACAAAGAAGAGAAAGTGTATTTAAAGGTTGTCTCCAATTGTGAGCAATAGCTCCAATCATTTCTCCCATTGAAGTCATTTTAGATTGTTGAATAAGTAATTCTTGTTGTTTGCATTGTTTTTCTATCTCTTCTTTAAGTTGTTGTTCAAGTTTTTCTTGAAAAAGCTTTTCTTTTGTGATTATTTCAAATGTACAAACAAATCCATTATTGTATTTAACACTTTTATTTTTAAACCACTCTTTTATTCCATCACTTTCAAAATAAAATTCTAAGGATTTTGATTCCCCGCTTAATACAACTTCTTTATAAATTTCAAAAAGAGTTTTTCTATTAAGAGAATCAAGAGGTTTGAAATTAGCAGGTTGTAGTATTGATAATCTTTGACCAATTATCTCTTCTTTATCTAAATTTACTATTTTGCAAGCTTCTCTATTTACCATTGTAAATATAAAATCAACAATCTCTCCCTTTTCATCAAAAAAAGGTTTAAATGCAGCTATTCCATTAAGAGAACTGTCAATAATAGCTCTTAATTCATCTGTGATATTTTTTAAATTATTTTCATCATTTTTTTGCTGAGTTATATCATTATGGGCACCAATCATTCTAATTGGTTTTCCATTTGTATCTTTTATAATTTTACCACGACATCTAACCCAAACAGTATGGCCTTTTTTGTGAACATATCTTACTATTTGGTCATAAGGATGATTAGAATTTTTTAAATGTAAATAAAAGTTTTTATTTGCTTCTTCAAGGTCTTCTGGAAAAATTATTTCTTTCCATTGTGAGCAGAGGTGTTTTTTTTCATTGGCTTCATAACCTAAAATTTCCCAAAACTTAGGACTCATCCATTCATTTTCAATATTTTCTAAATCCCAATACCATAACCCATCTAAAGAGTTATCTTCCAGAAAATCAAAAATAGTTGAATCTTTTTTAATTTTTTCATACAATTCTTTTTTTAAGTAATGGGTATTTTGCATATTATATAGCTATTCTATAACCCATTTTGGGTATATTTTCAATAATTTCACAAGATAATTTTTTTCTAATATTTTTTACAAGAGTTCTTAAACTTGTGCTAGACATAATATTTTCTTCACCCCATACAACTTGGTCTATTATCTCATAAGAGACTATAGAACCTTTTTTCTTTATTAATAGTTTTAGAAATTCAGTCTCTTTTATTGTAAGTTTTATTATTTTTCCTTCAATAATAATTTGATTATTTTGCAAATTTAAACTTGTTGAGAAATTTATTTCAATATTTTTATTCATAAATTCATAATTTTGATGATGAAAAATTTTATTTTTTATATTTTGAACATCATCAAACATTATGGGTTTCAAAATATAGCCTTGAATATTACAATTAGATGCTTTTAAAAGTGTTTGGGTATCAGAACAAGCTGAAATAATGATAATAGGAATAGAATAATCAAGTTCACGTATTTTACTAATTGTATCTAATCCATTTAATTTAGGTATATTTATATCACATAATATAACATCAATAAGATTTTTCTCGAAAATCTCAATAGCTTCATACCCATTTGTTGAAGTATAAACATTAGAAAAAGTAGATTCAAAAAGTTCTACCATAATTTCTAATGTTTCTATATCATCTTCAATAATTAAAATATTTTGCTTAGAAAAATTCATATTTTATCCTCTGATGTATTTCTAAATATAAATAATTATAACTAATTAGTTTTTATAAAAAGCCAATTTTTTTACTTCTAATTTATCAAACATACTTAACATATTGTTATAATCTTTATGTAAAGTTCTATTTATCAAAAAGCCATTTCCTTCAAGAACATCAACTGCTTTTTGGATTTTTTCTTTTCCATAAACATTATTTAAAGCCGTTTCATACTCTTCCCATACAAGTTCATCATTTTGCATTCTGATTAATTGAGCTACTAAATGACCAAATTTATTGTTTGAAAATTCTAAAATCTCTAAAGCATCATCATACTCTTCTAAAAGAAGTAACATTTGAGCTTTAAAATCTCCCATTGTGAAGTTTTCTTCAAAAATAACACCAATATATAGTTGCATATTTAAAGAATCATCTAAACTATCAAGAGTATCTAAAATCTCATTTATATCATACTTTTCAAAGTTTAAAACCATATCACGAATAAGTTTACCATTATTTTTATTGTTATAAACCATATCATCAAGTGGATAAACTTCTGAGAAATTTGGAACAATCATTTGACAAGAATAAAAGTCTAAATATGTATATTCTCTTACATACATTTCTCTGTTTTGAGATTTTAAAATATCAAGTAAAAATGCGTATTCATCATCACTTCCATTTCCAATATATTTCCAAGGTGAATACTCAAAACTTTTTTCAGAGCTTAAAAATGGAAACCCAAGTTTTCCATTTGAATCAATAAAGTGAGCTTCTAAGTTAAAACTATCAGCTACTAAACTCATATCAAAAGTAGGGATTTCAAAGGCATCAAGATTTGTTAAATCTCTTCCTTGCATAAGTTCAGTCATAGTTCTCTCAAGACTTACTTCTAAAATAGGGTGAGCTCCAAAAGATACAAAAAGTGTATTATTTTTAGTATTTATTAGTGAAATTGCAGTTACAGGAAAAACTCCACCCAAACTTGCATCTAAAATCTCGATTATGTAACCTAAATCCCTTAAAGTTTGAGCATCTTTATATACTTTTGGAAATGATTTTACAACTTCTTCTGGAAACTCTGGAAGTGCATAACCCTCTTTGATAATTGCAATTTTTGCATATCTTTCAAAGATTTCACTTAATGCTTGAACTTTTGCTTCATTTGCTGTATTTCCAGTTGCAAGTCCGTTGCTCACAAAAAGATTACTTAAAATATTTATTGGAATATATGTTTTTTCTTTTGTTGATTCTTTGATAAAAGGAAGTGCAACAATTTTGTCCATATAATCGCTGTTAAAATCTACTAAATCTTTGTCTTCAAGTTCACCATTTGCACTATAAATTTTTTTTAATTCAGGATTTAAATAATCTCCTCCAAAATCAAATGCAACTTCATCTGGATAATATTTTCTATTTGGTAAATGGAAATCTATAAAAAAGTTGTTAGTTTGTAATCTTTCGAT
>JBGSBO010000048.1:0-14751 GCA_041730535.1 Minisyncoccia bacterium | reverse complement strand
AATTCATAATAGTTCATCCAAAAAAAATTAAATATCCAAATAATTCTTTAAAAAGATGTACTGTTTCGAGAATATTATGAAAAACAACATTTGATTATGAGTTGATTTTTATTGATTCTATGTTTATGTCAGGATTTGGGTCTAATACTTTAATTGCCAAAGTTAAAGCTTTTGCTCTATGTGAAAATTCTTTTTTTGCTTCATATCCCAATTCACCTAAAGTTTTATCAAAACCATTTGGAATAAACATTGGATCATATCCAAAACCACCATTTCCTAGTTCTTTATTTATTACATTTCCATGCATCCAGCCATGAACTGTATAAACTTTACCTTGATAAACTATTGCAATACATGCTGTATAAAATGCTGGTGTTTTTTCTATATTTTGTTTATTTAGATTTTCAATTAATTTAGCATTATTTGATTTATCAGTGGCATTTTCACCTGAATATCTTGCGGAATAAATTCCTGGTTCATTATTAAGAATAGGAACAGTAATTCCTGAGTCATCTGAAATTACTACAACATCTTTTTGCCCTATTTTTACAAATTCATCATATATTGTTTGAGCTTTTTTTATAGCATTACCTTGGAAGGTATCTTTATCTTCAATTATTTCAATTTCACCTAAAATTTCACTAAATGCAATAACTTCGTCATTTTCCATTAATTTTTGAAATTCTGCTATTTTACCTTTGTTTGCTGAGGCTATTACTATCTTCACTTTTATCCTTTTCAACCGACTATTAACTATTATTAACTATAATCACAAAAAATTATATTACGTTTAGGATTATATATGATTAAATCAGTTTTACCTCTTAGTTTGATTATTGCTCTAAGATTTTTTGGTCTATTTTTAGTTTTACCAATTATTTCAGTATATGCTATGAATTTAGAAGGCGCAACTCCAACATTAGTTGGAATTGTAATAGGTGGGTATGCCCTAACTCAAATGATATTCCAAGTTCCATTTGGAATGATTAGTGATAAATTAGGAAGAAAGAAAACTATTATTATTGGATTATTGCTTTTTGCAGCTGGTTCATTAATATGTGCTCTTTCTTCTGATATTTATTCTTTATTATTTGGTCGATTATTACAAGGTGCAGGTGCGATTGGTGCTGTTGTAACAGCTACAATTAGTGACTTAGTAAAAGAAGAACAAAGAGCAAAAGCAATGGCAACAATGGGTATGTTTATTGGTGTTGCATTTGCAGCTTCAATGGCTGCAGGGCCAACTCTTGGTGCATCTTTCGGTATTCAAACACTATTTTATATTACTATGATTATAGCACTTGGTTCTATTTTTGTTTTAATAAAAATGGTTCCAAATCCTCCACATATAACTCATACTTATAATAAAAAGGTAGAAGTAAGTGCAGTTTTAGGAAATGTGAATCTAATAAAAATGAACATTACAAACTTTTTACAAAAAGGTTTAATGACATTTGCATTTATGATTATTCCAATAGTTTTAACAAAAACTTATGGTTGGCAATTAACTGACTTATGGCAAGTATATATGCCTGCTATGGTTTTTGGTTTTATTGCTATGGCACCTGCTGCAATAATTGCTGAGAAAAAAGGCAAGTTTAGAGAAATCTTAATTATTGGAATTGTATTTTTTGCTATTTCTTATTTAATTATTGGATTTAGTACAAGTGCTTCTATATTTGTAATTGGTGTTGTTATATTCTTTATTGGATTTAACATGCATGAACCAATTATGCAATCACTTGCTTCAAAATTTGCAAAAGTTCATCAAAGAGGTTTAGTTTTAGGAATCTTTAACTCAGCTGGTTATTTAGGAACTTTTTTAGGTGGTTTAATTGGTGGTATGTTTTATGAAAGCGTAACACTTACTACTTTAGTTGTAGTAATTGCAGTTATTTGTACTTTATGGGCTATGTTAATTATCACAATGGCAAATCCATCTAAAAAGAAATTTGCTTATTTATCTTTAAATGAATTTCATTTAGAAAATAGTGGAAAATTAACTCATAATGCTATTGATGAGTGGTATATAAACAATACTGAAAATGTAATTGCAATTAAATATGATAATGAACTAATTAGTGAAGATGAAATCAAAAATCTTTTAAGATAATTTTTATTTTTATTAAATATCAGATATCATACAATTAAAAAAAGGAGATAAGTTGAAAAAAATATTACTAATATCTTTTACACTTATCTGCTTTTCTTCTGTTTTTTTAACCGCTTCAAAAACCTATAATATAAGTGAATCTCAAGTAAATGCCATTGAAAATAAATATGGTTCAAGTGCTAAAGTAAGAATCGAACAATGGGACTCGATGATCCAAACTTCAAGAAATGAACCCCTTTTAAATCAAATCAAAAATGTAAATGATTTTTTTAATGAACTTACATATAAAACTGACTTAATGCATTGGAAGAAAAAAGATTATTGGGCTACACCTTTTGAATTCATAGGAACTGGTGCTGGGGATTGTGAAGATTATGCAATTGCAAAATATTTCTCTTTAATAAAATTGGGAATTTCTGAGGATAAACTGAGAATCACTTATGTTATTTACCAAAAAGCAAATAGTAGATTTGAACAAGCACATATGGTATTAACTTATTATCATAAAACAGGCGCTGAACCTGTTATTTTAGATAATATTGATAGAAGATTACAATTAGCTTCAAAAAGAAGCGACTTAAAACCCGTTTATAGTTTTAATGCTTCTGGTTTATGGCAAGCAAAAACAAAAGGTGAAACGAGAGTTGGAAATAATAACCTTAAATCTTGGCAAGATTTAATGACTAGATTTTAAAAAAGGAATAAAAATGTCTTTATCTAAACAGTTGTATATAATCATATCAATAATATTTTTTATGATTTTTGCAGGAAATTTTATAATTAGTGTAAAAAACACTAAAGAGTATTTAGAAATTGAATCTATAACAAAAGCACAAGATACTGCAACATCTTTGGGAATGAGTCTTAAAGCACTTCTTGCAGATAAATATAATCCAGAAATTGAATCAATAATAAATGCTATTGGAAATAGAGGTTTTTATAGGGAGATTAGGCTTGAAAATGCTTTTTTTAGTATTAAACAAAGTGATTTAATCAAAGCTTCAAAAGACTTAGATGAGTCAAAATGGAAAATATCAAATGTTTCTATTGATGAAAGATTAGGGAAAATTGAACTTATTAATGCTAATAATTTTGAAAAAGAATTATTAGCACTTGAAGATGCTAATTCAAAAGAAACAAACGCTGAATCTTCTATTTCAACGGATGAAAATAGTTATGATTTTATTCCAAATGAACAATACAAAAATATAAAAGAAATAACTTTTACTTTTACTGCCACAAACGAAAATGGAAAAAAAGTTGATACACAAGCTCTTTTAAATGTAAATAAAACTCTAGTTCAAGTTACAAGAGATGTAAAATTTGATTATATTCCTTCTTGGTTTATAAAAATGATTCCAATTAAACTTGCTGAACAATCAAGTGAAATTAGTAATGGATGGCAAACAACTGCGATTATTTATGTAAGTGCAAATGCAGGAGATGCATATGCTAAGCTTTATGAACAAGCTAAAAGTGCTATTATTTATGCAATTATTGCTTTTATAATTGCTATGATAATTTTGTTTATTTTTGTTCAATATCTTTTAAAACCTCTTAAAAAAATAGAAAAACTGGCAAATAATATAGCAATTGGAAAGTTCGAAACAATAGAAGAACTTCCTTGGACAACTGAAATAAAAACAGTTGCACTTGCAATGAATGATATGTCAAGAAAAATTGAATCAATCATAAATAGATTAAATAATAATTTAGAAAGCATTACCAAAAAATTATCTCGTGATGATTTGACTCAACTAGATTTAAAACAAAATTTTGAAACAGATATGAAAGATATGTTTATACATAAAAGTAATGGATATGTTTTTATGATAAAAATATTTGAATTGGCTAATTTTGCAAAAAATCATACAAATAAAGAGATAAATGAATTTATCAGGAAATTTGCTACTATTTTATCAACTACAAAAGCAAAAGAAAACTGTAAAGTTACTGCATATAGATTTTTTGGTTCAGAATTTGCAATTATTGCGAAAAATTTCACCTATGAAGATGCAAAAGAGTTTTCGTTAAAACTACAAAAAAAGTTTGAAGAATTAGGAAATGAATATCTAAAGAAAGATATTGTTCACATAGGGGCAACTCCTTTTAATCCAATTGGAACAACTCCTCAAATTTTACAATCAGCAATAGAAGCTTATGAAAAAGCTACTTTAATAGGTCAAAATGAAATCTTTATTACAGATACAATAGCGCTATCTAGAAATATGGATGAATGGAAAAATTTAATTTTTGATATTGTTGATAACTCTAAATTTGAATTAAAATATATTGGAAATGCTTATACCTTAGATAATTCAACAAATAATATTATCATGCAAGAAGCATTTGCAACCATAAAAGATAAAGATAATTTAGATATTCCAATTGGAACTTTTGTATCAATCGCAGAAAGATATGAAAAAATAATTGATTTTGATAAAAAAATCATAACTAAAGTAATCAACAATATATTAATTAATAAAATTCAACATAGTATTTCAATAAATTTATCTTTAGAATCAATTAGTAATACGTCATTTATTTTATGGTTAGAAAAAACAATTCAAGAGCATAAATCAATCGCTTCTCAATTAGCATTTTCAATTACAGCTTATGCTGTTGCAAAAGATGTGGATAAGTTTAAATTTTTTGCTGATGAAATGCATCAATGTGGTGCAAAAGTTATCATAAAAAGATTTGAAAGTAAATTTATACCTCTTAATAATATAAAAGATTTCAATCTTGATTATATTAGACTTGCAAGGGAATATACACATAATATAACAAATGACAGTTCAAAACAAAGCTTTATAGAGGCAATTGTTGAGTTAAGTAATTTATTAAATATTCAATTATTTGCAGAAAATGTGCATGATGATGAAGATTTAGAAACTATTAAAAAATTAGAAGTTTACGCAGCAAGCAGATAGCTTGTTTCGTAAGTCTTTTAGCCTTCAAATGGTGAAACATTAATATTTTATTAATAAATTTAAATTATAATACTCCTTTAATTTAAAGGTAATAAATGTTTGAAAAAATTTTGAGATTTTTTGTAGAAAACTCTCGTATGAACTACACTTTATTTCTATTAGTTTTTGCTATTGGTATTTGGTCATTTACAAAAACTCCAAAAGAAATCTTCCCTAATTTTGATCTTGATATGATTTCAATCAAAGGCTCTTATTCAGGGGCTAGTGTTGATATTTTAGACAAAATGGCTGTAACTGAAATTGAAGATAATATAAAAAATATTGATTCAGTTGATACTATGTCAACCATAGTAAGCCCTGGTAAATTTACAATTGTTCTTGAATTAAAAAAAGGTTATAACAAATACGTAGAAGCAGATAAGATAAAAGATGCTGTAACACTTATGAAAGCAAACCTTCCTTCTGATATGGATGAACCTTCTGTTAATACACTTGATAGAGCAAGGGCATTAGTAAGTGTTTCTGTTACATCTAAAAAACAAACTATTGATCAATTAAAACCTTTTGCAGATGATTTAAAAAATAAAATGTTAACTGTAAATGGAGTAAATGAAATTACAATTTTTGGTGATTCTGATAAATATTTTGAAGTTTTATTAGATGAAAAAAAAATAGATGCCTTAGAGTTAAATAAAAGTGATGTATTTTCTGTAATTGGGAATCTATCATATATTTTCCCAATAGGAAAAATCGAAGACCCTAAAAAACACTATTATATTTCTACAAATAATGGGGCTAAAAATGCAGAAGATTTTGGAAACACATTAATCAAAGTATCTGGAAAAACAGTTTACGTAAAAGATATAGCTATTATTGCAAAAAAATATGAAGACTCTTCAACTCTTTACTCTTTTAATGGAGAAAATGCCTTATCTTTAGAAGTTGTTCAATCAGATACAGCAGACGCTATAAAAATCGTAAATGAAATAAAAAAAATACTTCCAGATATTAGAAAAAACAATCCAGATATAAATATTTCAATTACAGATGATAACAGTGAAAGGATTGTTGATAGATTAAATGTTGTAACATCAAATATTTTACTAGGAATAATATTAATTACTATTTTAGTAGCACTTTTAATAAATGCTAGAATGTCACTAATCATAGTCCTTGGGATTCCCACTTCCTTTGTAATTGCAGCTACATATATGTATTTATCAGGTTATACAATAAATATGATATCTCTTGTGGGAGTTTTAATAGCTATTGGAATTGTTGTTGATGATGCTATTGTTGTTAGTGAAAATATACAACAACATATTGAAGAAGGTCATAGCCCAAAGGAAGCTGCTATTATGGGAGCTAAAGAAATGGTTAAACCAGTAACTATAGCTTCACTTACTACACTGTTTTCATTTTTACCGATTTTAATGATTAGTGGAACAATGGGTGAAGTTATGAAACTAATTCCAATTGCACTTAGTGCATTAGTTGTAGCTTCACTAATAGAGTCGTTTATTTTTCTTCCAATTCACGCAGCTCATACTTTAAAAAGTGGAGCAAAAGTTACTTCTTGGGAAAAAGCAAATGCTGTTTACAATAAGATTATTCATTTTTTTATGAATTGGAGAAAAACATTTATTGTAATTTTTATAATAATTGTTCCTGTTTTAACTTTTAAATTTGTAAGTGATTCAAAATTCCAAATGTTTCCTAAATATGATGCAACAGATGTAAAAATAACAATTAAAGCAAATGCCAATACAACTCTTGAAGAAAGTTTTAAAATAGTAAGTTCAATTGAATCTGATTTACTAGAAAAAACTGATGAATTTTTTATTAGAAATATAAGTTCAGTTGCTGGATATAGAAAAGATGTTGGAAGTAATACGGAGAATTTCCCTTATGCTATGTATATGACAGTTGAGCTTCAAAAACTAAAAGCAATGAACTTTTTAGATAATTACATAACTCCATACTTAAGCTTCCAGTATGATGAGGAAGGAAGAACGAGAGAAATAACATCTGATAATATATCAGAAAAATTAAAAGATTTTTTAGATAAAAAAGATTATAAAACTAAATTTAATTTAGATGAAATAGAAGTATTAGAAAAAAAAGTTGGTCCAATTAAAGCTGATATAAAAATAGGAATTGTTACACAAGATAATCAAAAAGCAATAAATGCCGTACAAAAATTAGATAATGAACTAAAAAAAATTGAAGGTATAAAATCAGCATCAAATTCATTAAAATATACAATAGATGAAAAAAAAATAAAAGTAAATCCATACGGTGAACAACTAGGACTTACAGAATCATTTATAGGAAACTATTTATCAAATCTATATCTTTTAAAGAAAAAAGCTGTTTCATTTGATGAAAAAGAGATGTTAGATATAAAAATAAAATCTCAAAATAAAGATGATTATGAAAGTTTCAAAAATACGAAGATTCCTCTTACAAATGGTTCTTTCGTAACTTTATATGAAGTTGTAGAGTTGAACACTCTGCGAGCCTTTGAACAGCTTTTAAAAGATGAAGGAATAAAAAACTTTTATGTTTTTGCAAATGTTAATCCAGATATTATCACTTCATCTGAAGTAATCAAAAAAATCAAACCATTATTAGATGAAATTGAAAAAGATGGTATTAAACTTGTGTTAAAAGGCGAAGCAGAAAAAAATGCTGAATTAAGAAGAGATATGTTACTTGCAACCGCTCTAGCACTTGTTTTAATCATGATTTCTATGCTTTACTTATTTAATTCATTTAGGGAAACATTTATAGTAATGAGTGTTATTCCTTTTTCTATTTTAGGAGTTTTAATAGGTCATCAAGTTATAGGATTAAATCTATCAATGCCTTCAATGATTGGAGCTTTAGGACTTGCAGGTGTTGTAATAAATGATGGAATTATTATGATGACATATCTAAAAAAAGCAAAAACAATTGATGAAATATTTTCAAGAGCAACAAAAAGATTTAGACCTATTATTATTACAACTGTAACTACAATTGTAGGAATGTTATCTCTTATTTTATTTCCAAGTGGAGAAGCTGTAATCTTCCAACCAATCGCCATTGCACTTGGATTTGGACTTGCTTGGGGAACAGTTTTAAATCTTATTTATGTTCCTGTATTATTTACACTAACTCACAAATTAAGAAAAGAGACTAAGATATAAACTTAGTCGATATTTAAAATAAATTATCATTTGATATTTTATTTTAAATACTATATAGTTCAATAAAAAAACAAGGGGTAATATGCCTATAGAGATAAATCAAACCGTTAAAATATTGTTTGAAGTGCGTGTTGATGGAGTTGTAGTTGATGGAAGTAGAAGTAATAAACCCTTTGAATTTCAATTTGGAGTGGGACAAGTAATACATGGACTTGAAAAAAGAATAATAAATATGAAAACTGGTGAAGCAGCAGATATCCTAGTTCCAGCAGCTGAAGCTTATGGAGAATATGATCCAAAAGGGGTACAAACACTTCCAATAGAACAGTTTTCAGGAATAGAAGATTTAAAAATCGGTATGCAAATTCAAGCTCAAGATGAAAATGATCAACCAATCCAATTTATAGTAAAAGAAATCGCTGAAAAAGAAATCACAGTTGATTTTAATCACCCATTAGCAGGGAAAGATTTACAATACAAGATAAAAATAGATTCACTTTTATAAATAATCTTTTTAGAAAAGAATTTATTTAAAAACCATAATATTAAATAGCATTTTTTAAGATATAATTGCACATATAACTAAATAAAAGGAGTAAAAAATGGCAAAAGGTAAAGACGTTAAAAAAGCAGTAAAAAAAGAACCTGCAAAATCAATGAAAGAAAAGAAAGCTGATAAAAACGCTAAGAAAAATTCAAAATAATTCTAATATAGATATTTTTTCCATCAAAAATGATGGGAAAAATATACTTACTTATCCTTCTTTATAAATTATCTTTTCAGGACTAAACTTCTTAAATAAAATTATTCCTATTATAAAAGTCATAAATTCAGCCATTGGTATTGCCATAAATATACCATCTAAATCAAAGAAAAATGGCAAAGTAAATATAAAAAATATAGGGAAAATAAAACTTCTTGATACTGCAATAATCATAGAAGCCAAAGGCTTATGAATTGCTGTTAAATAAGCAGAAATCACAAGATTAATACCATTAAAAAGAAAAGCTATCCAAATAAATGTGGCAAAACTCAAAACAATTTGTTTTGTTTTATAATTAGTATCTTCTAAAAAAATATTTGCAAGTGTATCTGGTATAAATAGAAGTAATAGTATCATCACAACACCCACCAAACAAGTAGTTATAAAAGCTAATTTTAAAAACTCTTCTATTCTTTTATTCTGTTTTGCTCCGAAATTTTTACTAATTATTGGTTGTAAAGAGTCGCTAATTCCAAAACTTATCATTATTCCTATCATTAAAAGATAATTTATAACTGTAAATGCTGCAACTCCTTCTATATTGAAATTTTTTATCATTACATAGTTAAAAATCAAAGTTGTTATTCCTACTGAAATTTCATTTACAAACTCTGAAGCTCCGTTGTAAGAAGCTTTTATTATTTGAATATAACTTCCTATTGGTTTTACAAATTTAAGTGTTGATTTTTTTGAGAAAAAATGAGGTAAAAGAATAAATAATAAACTAAGTTGAGAAATACCCGTAGCCAAGGCTGCTCCAAAAATACCTTTTTGCAAATATACAATCATAAACCAATCTAATATCACATTTATAACTGCACTTAAAAGTAAAGCTATAAAAGCAAGATTTGGTCTATTATCAACTCTTACAAAATAATCTAAAACTACTCCTATCATCAAAAAAGGAATAAAAATCAATATAACAGATAAATACTCTATTGCTATTTTTGTCAAGTTTTCATCTGCACCAAAAAGATGTAAAACAGTCTCAATATTTAAAAATAAACCTGTGCAAGTTATAAAACTAAAAAGAGTGATACAAACCATTGTTTTACTAAAAATAATAGAAGCGCTTTTAATATCTCCTTGACCAATTAGCTTTCCAGAAACAACACTGCTACCAATTGCCAACATTAAAGCAAATCCAAATAATAAAGAGAAAATAGGAAAGCTTATATTAATTGCTGCAAGCCCAAAATCACCTACATAATTTCCTATAAAAAATCCATCAACAATATTTGCTGATGAAATAGCCAACATTCCTAATACAGCAGGTATTGAATATTGGAAAAAAATAGACGATATTTTATCTTTTGTTACATTCATATAATCTCTTTTAATTTATTTTTTGATAACTTTTCAATCTCTAAAAAAGTAATTTGTTAATTGTGTTTTTAAATCATAATTTTCTATCATAACTGATAATAAAAACATTCCATCGGCTGTTGCACATAAAGATTTTGCTAACCTAATTCATCTTTTTCTTAATCTAAAATCTTTTAAATTCTTTGTATAAATTTAACTCACCATTTCAATTTTTTTCAAGGAACTATATTTAATCATTATTTCTAAATTTTTATAAAAGTATGTTATAATTTTCAACTATTCAACCATAATAAAGGCTTTAAAATGGGAAAAAATGAAATACTTGAACAAGCATTACATTTAAAAGCAAATGATAGATTTTTGTTAATTGAAGAACTTTTAAAAAGTCTTGATAATCCTGATGAAAACATAAATAAAATCTGGGAAGAAGAAGCTAATAAAAGAGTAGATAGTTACAAAAAAGGAAACTTAGAAACAGTAACAGAAAAAGACTTTTTTGACTATGAATATTAATTATCTAAAACTTGCAAAACTTGAATTTCATGACTCTATAAAATATTATGAACAACAAGAAAAAGGTTTAGGTAAAAAATTTTCAAATGATATTCAAGCTTCAATAAACAGAATAAAAAACTTCCCTAACTCTTATCAAAAAATATCAAACCAAATTAGAAGATGCACTTTACACCGATTTCCTTACAATATTTTATATCTCTTTGAAGAAAATACTATTTTAATAGTTGCAATCGCCCATCAACATAGAATTCCTGATTATTGGGTTGATAGGGTTTAAATCTGTAAAGTTTCCGCTTTCTCTTACTTTTTGGTCTCAAAAAAGTAATGAATAAAGAAAATCAAAAATACAAATGTCCTTATCCCATATTCCAACATCTACAGAAGCTGAGCATTTATTTTATCTTTTCGAAAAGGCTTGCAGCTGTTTGAGTAAATAAATATGCTGGGAGCATATTTATTTACGAGTTTTCTCAAAGAGAGTGTAAACACAGGCAAGACAGAAAAGATAAAACAATAAGTGAAGGAACCCAAAGGGCTTCGAAGCCGTTGGTGGTTTTGCTTACTTTGTCCACACAAAGTAAGAAGAAGTAATGAGCTTTATATTTTTTAAGAGAAAATAGTTTTAATATACATTACGAAAATGTGGGAAAGAGAAATATTAGTCAGTATTTTATACATTAAATTTTTTAGTTGTTTCTTGGTGGGCAATAAATTGAAAATAAGCAATGCTAGAGTTAACATTATCTCGCATCTCTATCGTCAAATTATTATCTAAATTCTTATTAAAAACGATAAATACATTTACAGCATTGAAAACTGAAAAAGCTCCTTTTCTAATTTCATCAGATGAAAAAATTTGTACTTTACTATATGTATTTAAATATGTGAAATATTCTTCTGTATTGCACTTGCAGCATGTACTTAAATATGTTTGAACAAGTTGATGTGATTGAGATAAAAATTTTACATATATTTCTGCTTTTTCATCTTGTACTTTATAAAACCTATCTTTTTTTTCTTTTATATCTTGATTTTTTTGATTACTCTTCATTACCAAATATCCAGAAACTGCTGTAATAATTGATCCAAGTCCTATTTTAACAATACTATCTACAACTTCTATCCAAGTTAAATTCATTTATTTCCTTAATAAATATTTATCATATATTAACATAAAAAAAAGCCCCATCAAAACTGACAGGGCTTTTATCAAAAACTAACTAAACTCTTCTTAACTCAAAGATTTAAGTTCAGCCACAACCTTAGCTAATTTATCTTCAGCCGATGCCAACCCTGCTCTATTTTCTTCTAAAACATTTGCTGGTGCATTTGCTACGAATCTTTCGTTATTTAGCATTCCAGATAGTTTTGTTATCTCTTTTTCTAATTTTTCTTGTTGTTTAGAAAGTTTAGAAATAATTGGTGTCATATCGATTTCACCTCTTGGGATATAAACTTCTAAGTTATCACTTACATCTGTGATTGAATTTTCTACTTTTGCATTTACAAACTCGATATTTTCTACTTTTGCAAGTTTTTCGATAAATGGTTTTGCCATTTCATTATCAATATTTTTATTGATTTTTATATATGCCTTTGCGATTTTTGAATTACCCATATCAATAATAACTTTTGCTCTTCTAATTGCTGTAATTGCTTCTTCGATGATTGCAAACATATCTTCAATTTCTTGATTTTTTGCTATATTTTTTGGGAAATTCATAATCATTAATGAATCACCATCTTCAAGTGTTGTTCCACTTAATTTGTGGTATAAATAATCAGAAATAAATGGCATAAATGGAGATACCATTTTAAGTGTCTCTTTGAAAATTGCTCCAAGTTCTACAACTGAATCTTTGCTAGCTTTTGCATACTCAATTCCCCAGTCACAGAATTCATTCCATACGAATTTGTATAAAATACTCGCTGCTTCATTGAATTTATAAGTTTCAAGGGCATTTCTTAACTCATCAACTGCATCGCTTAATTTACTTTGCATATAAAGACCAAGTGGTGTTTTAATAATAATATCTTTTAAATCAGGGAAAGTTTCCACATTTAACTGTAAGAAATTACTTGCATTGTAAAGTTTATTTGTAAAGTTTCTAAATTGCTCTAGGTTTTTAGCACCTAGTTTTATGTCTCTTCCTTGAACACAAAGATATGCAAGTGTAAATCTAATAATATCAGCAGAATGTTCATTTACCATATCAAGTGGGTCAATTACATTTCCTTTTGATTTAGACATTTTTGCACCATGTTCATCTCTTACAAGTGCGTGCATATAAATATCTTCAAATGGTAATTGTTTTTTGAAATGTTCACCCATCATCATCATTCTAGCTACCCAGAAGAACATAATATCAAAACCAGTGATTAGTAATGAATTTGGATAAAAATCTGCTTCATCTGTATCATTATAAAGTTCTTTTAATTTTCCATTATTTCCCCAACCTAATGGCGACATTGCCCATAAAGCTGAAGAGAACCAAGTATCTAAAACATCTGGGTCTTGAGTATAGTGTTTTCCTCCACATTTTGGACAAGATTCTGGCTCATCAGATTTGTCTGCCCATTGATGGTCACAAGTCTCACAAGTAAATACAGGAATTCTATGTCCCCACCAAAGTTGTCTTGAAATACACCAAGGTCTTAATTCATCCATCCAAGCTGTATAAGAATTTATCCAATGTGCTGGGTGGAAAAGTGTTCCATTATGCTCACCAGTTTGTGCTCTTTCTTTTGTAGTCTCTTTTGTTTTTCTAATTGATTCTTGAGCCATTTCAGAGCTTAAAAACCATTGTTGAGAGATAAATGGCTCAACAATATTTTTACATCTGTAACAATGCCCTACTTGATGAACATGCTCTTCAATTTTTACGATATATCCCTGAGCTTCTAAAGCTTTTACAATAATTGGTCTGGCTTCCAGTCTTTCAAGACCAGCAAACTCTCCACAGTATTCATTTAAAATACCTTTTTCATCAAATACTTTGATAAACTCTAAATCGTGTCTTTTTCCAACTTCGTAGTCGTTTTGGTCATGTGCAGGTGTAACTTTCACAACACCTGTTCCAAATTCCATATCAACATGAGAATCAGTTATAACTTTTATTTTTCTGTCAGTTAGTGGTAATAATACTTCTTTTCCAACGATTGATGTATATCTGATATCATCTGGATGAACCATAATTGCAGTATCCCCAAAGTATGTTTCAGGTCTTGTTGTTGCCACTTGAAGTTCACCGCTACCATCTGCAAATTTATAAATCATGTGGTAAAACTTACCATTTACTTCTTCGTGTTCAACTTCGATGTCTGATAATGCACCATCGTGTGTACACCAGTTTACCATGTAGTTATTTTGAGTGATATGACCTTCATTGTATAAAGAGATAAAAGCTTCTTTTACAGCCTCTTTTAATCCCTCATCCATTGTAAATCTTTCTCTTTTCCAAGCAGGAGTAACACCTAATTTCCTCATTTGATGAACGATATTTCCACCCGAAGTCTCTTTTTGAAGCCAAGCACGTTCTAGAAATTTTTCTCTTCCTATTTCTTCTTTTGTAGTTCCTTCAGCTAATAATTGTTTTTCAACAACATTTTGAGTTGCAATTCCTGCGTGGTCAGTTCCTGGTTGCCAAAGAGTTTTAAACCCATCCATTCTTTTATATCTAGTAATAATATCTTGTAATGTAAATGTTAAAGCATGACCAATATGTAAGCTTCCTGTAATATTTGGTGGTGGCATCATGATTGAAAATGTTTTTTGTTTTCCGTTTGCATCTGATTCTTGAATAGACTTATTTCCATCTATTTCAAAATAACCTCTTTCTTCCCAAATCTTATAAAATTTATCTTCTACTTGTGATGGTTCGTATTTTTCGCTCATTAAAAATCCTATC
>JBGSBO010000047.1:0-14931 GCA_041730535.1 Minisyncoccia bacterium | reverse complement strand
CTTACAGAACTTAGAGAAAATACTGAGAATTATATGGATAATTTAATAAAAGATACTCAAAAAGTATCTAACTTTTTTAAACACCCAAGTATTAGTTATGCAGCTTGATTTTTATGGTATTTTGTTGGGGGAGTAATAATTTAGATAGTTCTTGCTCCTGGAATGGTTTACAAAGGGGATATTTTGAAGATCTTTTTAAAACAACTTTAAAATTTAAATCATTTAAAATTCTAGAAAGAAAAGATTTCAATAATTATGAATTTACTACATATTTAATAGATAATAAATATTATATGAATTTAATATATAAATATTCAATATATGAGGATTTGTTTATTATAGATTATGAAGGGAAGTATTTTGCCAAAATGATAAATGAATTTGATAAAAATTATGAAAATAAATATTTAAATAAAGAAAGGTTTTCAAGTAATTATTCAAATAGTTTAGTGAAAATGAATTTTATAAATACATACTTCTCAATGAATAGGGAAACTTTTGAGAAATAATTTATTTATTATAATTTATTGCATTATAATAATTCTATCTGTAATGTATGCTACTCAGCCTTTACAACCGTTATTGGCAAAACAATTTGATATTTCTATTATCAAAGCATCTCAATTCACAGCTATTATTATGCTTTTTTTAGCGATCTCTCCTATTTTTTATGGATATATACTAGAAAAAGTTTGTGCAAAAAAGATGCTAAGCATAGCTTCTTTTGTTTTGTTAATAACAAATATATTTTTAGGATTAGCAGATTCGTATGAAATGTTTTTATTTTTTAGATTTTCTGAAGCTTTGGTAATTCCTGCAATTCTAACGGCACTTATGAGTATTTTAGCAAATATTGATAAAGTAAATATAAAGTTCAATATGTCGATTTATGTAGCTTCTACAGTTTTTGGTGGACTTGTTGGAAGAATATTTTCAGGATTTATAGCTACAAATTTTTCATATGAATTTGTTTTTTATTCTTTATCCTCGGCCTTACTTCTATCTTTGTTTTTAATTCGAAAATTAGATTATGAAGGTGATGCTACAATCGTAAAACCAAAATTAGATGATATTTTGATTATATTAAAAGATAGAAGATTTGTTTTAATCTATTTTATTATGTTTTGTATGTTTTTTGTTTTTGCAGGAGTTTTAAATGTTTTACCATTTAGAGTAAAACAAATATCAGAATCTTTCTCTGAATTTCAAATATCATTATTATATCTTGGTTATGGAATGGGTATTTTAGTATCTTTAGGTTCAAAAAAGATTATTGACTTTTTCAAAAATGAGATAAATACTATAATTGTTGCAATTTCATTTTTCTTATTTATAGCTATATTTCTAACAAATCAAGATATTATTTATCTATTTATATTACTTTTTTTATTTTGTATTGGTATGTTTACGGTTCATACTGTTAGTACAGGACTTGCAAACTCTATGAAGTCTTCTCAAAAATCTTTAACTTCTGGTATGTATTTGACTTTTTATTATTTAGGTGGAGCAACAGGTTCATTTATACCATCCATTATATATGAACATTATGGATGGGATATTATGATTTATACATTTGTTTTTATTTTGTTGATTGTATTTTTACTTACATATAAAAATAGAAAGTTATTTTTTTAGGTTTTAGAGGATTTATTAAAATCCTCTAAGAGTTATTCCTAAGAATATTGCAATTAATCCTAAGATTATATTTGCAGGGATAAAGTAAGTTGCTATTGGAAGTAGATTGTTTTTTGCGTTTGCAAAATCACCACTATCAAAAGCTTTTTGTGCTTTGTTTCTTTTTATATATATAGTTATAAAAATCACTGTCATAATAGTCCATATAATCTCTTTTACGATTACAATACTATAAAGTTCTGTTCCTTTAAAACCAAGTGCTATTATCATTATAATAGCAGTGATTAAAAGTGTTAAAATAGCTGGAATAACCATAGAAAAAAATCTTTTTAGATTTTCCAAAGTTCTACCTAGTTTTATTTTTGGATCTTCTATATTATGCATAGAGTAATGAACTGCAAATCTAATTGCAATCATTCCTCCTACCCAAATTACAGCAGAAGTTACATGTAAGAAAACGATGATAGAAGAATAATTTTTAAAAAGATCAATCAATATTATTTCCTACAAATTTTCTTTTGCATAAGTAAGAGCTGCAATTTTTGCATCTTCAACTTTTGTTACATCTTTTCCACCCGCTTGTGCGAAGTCAGGTCTTCCGCCACCACCACCACCAACAATTGGAGCAATATTCTTAATCCATTCACCAGCTTTGATATTTGTGTTTTTACTACCAGCCACGATTAAAACTTTATCATCTTTTGCTTGAAGTAATAAAATTGCAAGTTTTTCATTTGCATTTTTCATGTCATCAACAATCTTCTTTAAATCACCATTTTCAACAACAGCAACTACAACTTTTGTATCACCAATAACTTCTTCATTAATTGGTGCTGATGTTTGACTCTGAGTAGTTTCAACTTCTTTTTTTAAATCTTTGATTTGTTCTTTTAATTTTTTAATTCCAGCAATTACATCATTGTTTTTGATTTCAGCTTTAATTTCATTCATCGCAGTGATAACTTCTTTTGTGTATGCAATTGCAGCAGTTCCACAAACAGCTTCTATTCTTCTAACACCTGCGCTTACCCCTGATTCTTTAATTATATAAAAACTTCCAATATCTGAGGTATTTTTTACATGAGTTCCACCACAAAATTCAACAGAAACATCAGAAAAACTAACAACTCTTACCATATCACCATATTTTTCACCAAACATGGCAATTGCACCTTTGTTTTTAGCTTGGTCAATTGGTAACTCTTCTACATTTCCAGCAATTCCTCTTGAAATCATAGAGTTTACTAAATCTTCAACTTCATCAATTTGCGCTGTTGTCATAGCTTTTGGATAAGTAAAGTCAAATCTTAATCTTGAAGTATCATTTAAAGAACCAGCTTGTGATACAGAATCACCTAAAACCATCTTTAATGCACTTTGTAAAAGGTGCGTAGCACTATGATGTTTTGCTATTTCATATCTATTTACAACAACTGCATCAACAGTTTCATTTTGACTTAAACTTGAATTTGCAACTTTAACTTTTGAAAGATTTAATCCATGGAATTTTTGAGTATCTTCAATAATAGCAATATGTTTGTTATCTTCTAATGCTCCAATATCTCCACTTTGTCCACCGCTAGTTGCATAAAATGGAGTAAAATCTAGCATAACCCAACCAATAGAATTTTTTTCTAATATTGAAACTTCTTTGAAGTTTTCATCTAAAAGAGCAAGAATTTTTGATTTGAAAGTTACATTATCATAACCAACAAATTCATTTATTCCATATTTTTCAATTAATTGTTTAAAATCACCTTCATTTGAAGCGTCTCCACTTCCTTTCCATGCAGCTTTTGCTTTCGCTTTTTGTGCATTCATTAATTCATCAAATTTTTCTAAATCAACTTTTAAATCCCTATCTCTTAACATATCTTCTGTCAAATCTAAAGGGAATCCATAAGTATCATATAATTTAAATGCAATTTCTCCTGAGAAAATTTCTTTAGTGTTTGATAACTCTTCATTAAATAAAGACATTCCTAAATCAATAGTTTTAAAGAATCTATCTTCTTCAAGTGTTAATTGCTCTTTTACAAAGTTTTGATTTTCTACAAGTTCTGTGTAGTGTCCACCTAAAATAGAAATTAGTGTATCAAGAAGTTTTGCCATAAATGGTTTTCTAAATCCTAAAAGGTAACCATGTCTAACTGCACGTCTTAAAATTCTTCTTAAAACGTAAGGTCTTCCTTCATTTCCAAATAAAATACCTTGAGATAACATAAATGATGTAGCTCTTAAATGATCAGCAATTACTCTGTATGAACCAACATTTTCATTTGTTGCTTTTTTATCTGCAAGTTCTTCGATTTTTTCAATAATTGGTTTGAAGTTTGATGAATCAAAGTTATTTAAAACACCTTCTTTAATAGCAATAACTCTTTCAAGACCCATTCCTGTATCAATTGATGGTTTTGGAAGTGGATTTAGTTTTCCATCAGCTGTTCTTTCGTATTGCATAAATACTAAGTTCCAGATTTCTAGAAATCTATCACCGTCTCCACCCATACAATCTTCAGGACTATTAAAATGCTCAGTACCTTGGTCATAAAAAATTTCACTACAAGGACCACACGCTCCTGTATCTCCCATCGACCAGAAGTTGTCTTTATCACCAAATCTAACAATTTTTGAAGAATCAATATATTTTGTCCAAATATTGAAAGCTTCGTCATCATTTTCATGAACAGTAACCCACAGTTTATCAATTGGAAGTGCTAAATTAACAGTTATAAATTCCCACGCATAGGCAATTGCATCTTCTTTGAAATAATCGCCAAATGAAAAATTTCCTAACATTTCAAATAGTGTGTGATGACGTGCTGTATAACCTACATTTTCTAAGTCATTATGTTTTCCACCTGCTCTTATACATAATTGACAAGATGTTGCAGTTGGATTTTCAGGTCTTGGTATTATTCCTGTGAAAATATCTTTGAACTGAACCATTCCTGCATTTGTAAACATTAGCGTAGGATCATCTGGAACTAGTGGCATTGAAGATATAATGTCATGCCCTTTACTTTTAAAAAACTCTAAATATTCTTTTCTGATATCCATAAAATTATCCATTTTAAATTAAATTCTATTATTTTATCTAAATAATTATTTAGGATTGATTAGTATAAAGTTAAATATATGTAAAACTAAATTTAAGTTTTCACAAGTTATAATGATTTTGTTTAATTTATATATAAGTATATTAAATAAAAATGATGAAAAACAAATCTAATAATAAGGAAATTAAAATGGGAAAATATATTGAATTAACTCCTGCAAATTTTGAAGAAGTTACAAAAGAGGGTGTATGTATGGTTGACTTTTGGGCTCCTTGGTGTGGACCTTGTAGAATGATTGCTCCTGTAATTGAAGAATTATCTGGTGATTTTGAAGGAAAAGCAAAAATTTGTAAAGTTAATACAGATGAAGAACAAGATTTAGCAGTTAAATATGGGATTAGATCAATTCCTACAATCTTATTCATGAAAAATGGTGAAGTTGTTGATCAAATGGTTGGTGCTTCTTCAAAACAAGCATTCGCTGACAAAATTAACTCGTTATTATAATAAATATTTATACAATAGAATTTTAAAAAGGGAGAAGTTTTTACTTCTCCCTTTTTTTGTTGTATTTTTTTAATAAAACAACTTAAGCTTTATATTAATTATTAAATGATAAAATTTATCCTTAGTAATTTACTATTTCTTTAACCTATAACTTACAAATATTTTAGTATCATAGTGGTTTTAAAAATACAATGAATTATTCAACTAAATAAATAAGGATTTAATATGTTAGATTTAGCGATTATTGGTGGAGGACCGGCTGGATTAACAGCTGGTTTATATGCTACTAGGGGTGGATTAAAAGATGTTGTAATGTTTGAAATGGGTATGCCTGGAGGTCAAATTACAGGTTCTTCTGAAATTGAAAATTATCCAGGACAAGCAGAAATTGTATCAGGTATGGATTTAATGGCAAATTGGCCTGAACAATGTCAAAGATTTGGTTTAAAACATGAAATGAATCAAATTACATCAATAACTAAAGAGAATAATATTTTTAACATCACTGGAGTTGATGGAAAAAAATATGAAGCAAAAACTGTATTAATGGCAACTGGATCTGTTCCAAAAAAAGCAGGTTTTAAAGGTGAAAATGAATTTTTCGGAAGAGGAATTTCTACTTGTGCAACTTGTGATGGTTTTTTCTATAGAGGAAAAGAAGTAGCGGTTGTTGGAGGTGGAGATTCAGCTATTGAAGAGGCTGTTTATTTAGCAAAACTTTGTGCAAAAGTTTATTTAGTTCATAGACGTGATACATATAGAGCAGCACCAAGTACAATTGAACATATGAAACACACAGCAAATATTGAAGAGGTTACAAATGTAACTGTTGAAGAAGTATTTGGTGATGCAAGTGGAGTTCTAGGTCTTAGAGTAAAAAGTAAAGAAACAGGTGAAATTAGAGATTTACCAACTCCTGGTGTTTTTATATTTGTTGGTCGTGATGTATTAAATGCTCCATTAAAACAAGAAGATGGTTCATTCTTATGTGATGTAAACGAAGCTGGTGAAGTTGTTGTTGATTTAAAAATGAGAACATCAGTATCTGGTCTTTATGCTGCGGGTGATATTAGAATTGATGCTTCAAAACAAGTTGTTTGTGCCGCAGGTGATGGTGCAACAGCAGCTGTTAATATTATTGAATATATAGGATAAGGAAAATTATAAATGATAAAAATAGGTATTTTAGGTAGTACAGGAAGAGTGGGATCATTATTGATTGATGATTTAGAAAATGATAATGAAGCAAGAGTTGCAGCAGTACATGTTTTTGATAAATTAACAAGAAATTTACCAGCTGATACAATTGTGACTAATGATATGAAAGTTTTATTTGATTCATCAGATGTAATTATTGATTTTTCAGCTCCATCTGCAACAGAAGCACTTTTGACTGAAGTTGTAGAAAACAGTGGAAATAAACCACTTGTAATTGCTACTACTGGATTTAACAAGCATCAACAAAATTTATTGCTTGAAGCTAGTAAAATTGTACCTATTTTATATGCAACTAATATGAGTTTAGGAGTTGCAGTTTTAAATAAACTTGTAGCCCTTGCTTCTAAAACCTTAAGAGATTTTGATATTGAAATTGTTGAACAACATCATAGGCATAAAGTTGATTCACCATCTGGAACTGCTTTAACTTTAGCAGAACATGCAGCAAGTGCTAGAGATTTAGACTTAGATGATGTAAGAATTTCAGGACGTGATGGACAAATTGGTGCTAGAACTAAAAATGAAATTGCAGTTATGGCATTAAGAGGTGGAGATATTGTAGGTCGGCACACAGTTGGTTTGTATAATGATGGTGAATTCTTAGAATTAAATCACACAGCAACAGCTAGAAATACTTTTTCAAAAGGTGCAATTAAAGTTGCAAAATGGATAATTGGAAAAGAAGCAAAATTATACTCAATCAATGACGCTTTAGGTCTATAAGGAAAATTAACATGTGTGCAATAGTTGGAATTTACGGTAATGATAATGCAGCAAGATTAGCTTCGATCGCTTTATTTGCAATGCAACATAGAGGGCAAGAGGCAACAGGTATATCTTCATCATGTAATGGGAAGATACATACAATTAAAAATAGAGGTTTAGTTTCTGAAGTTTTTAATGAATCTGCTTTAAAAATATTAGTTGGAAATATGGCAATTGGTCATAATAGATATTCAACAGCAGGAGGAGATTCTATTTTAGATGCTCAACCTGTTTTTGCTAAATATAAATTAGGTGAAATATCTATTGTTCATAATGGAAATTTAATCAATAAAGACGAAGTTCGACAAGACTTAATTGATAGAGGTGCAATATTCCAAACGGGTATGGACACAGAAAATTTAATTCATCTAATTGCAAAAAATACAAAAGATAGATTAAGAGATAGAATAAAAGAAGCATTACAAAGAACTATTGGAGCATATTGTTTTATTGTTCAAAGTAGATCAAAACAGTTTGTAATAAGAGATAGATATGGAATCAGACCATTATCTTTAGGTAAACTAAAAAGTGGTGGATATATTGTTGCTAGTGAAACTTGTGCATTTGATTTAGTTGATGCTGAGTTTATTAGAGATGTAAATCCAGGTGAAATGTTGATTTTTAGTGAAGATTATTCTGAGCCTGAATCAATTAAATTATTTGAGCCTGAATTTAGACCTTGTGCTTTTGAATATGTATATTTTGCACGTCCTGATTCTGTTATTGATGGAAAAAATGTATATAGAACAAGAGAAGATATGGGTAAAGCATTAGCTTTAAATGATAAAAATAATGGTATTAAATATGACATGGTTGTGCCAGTTCCAGATTCAGGAGTTCCGGCAGCTTTGGGATATGCTGCTGAAAGTGGAATACCATTTAAATATGGGATTATTAGAAATCATTACATTGGAAGAACATTTATTGAACCAACACAAGAAATGAGAGACTTAAAAGTAAAAATGAAATTAAGTCCAATGAGATCAATGATTGAGGGGAAATCATTACTTGTAATTGATGATTCAATTGTAAGAGGAACTACCTCAAAAAGAATTGTTAAAATATTGAAAGAAGCAGGAGCTAAAGAAGTACATTTTAGAGTTGCTAGTCCTGAAATTAAATTCCCTTGTTATTATGGTATAGATACACCACATAAAGAGGAATTAATCTCAAATAATATGACTAAAGAAGAAGTTTGTAAATATATCGAAGCTGATTCTTTAGAATATTTATCTGTAGAGGACTTGGTAAACGCAATTGGAAATGATAGAAATTATGCACTTGAAAGTTTTAACGGAGATTATTTCGTAAAAGAGTAGAATGAGTGAATTAAAAAATGTATTAACTATCGGAAGATATTTAAAAAATAAGTTTGGTGAAAAAGTTTATAAGGTTCCTATTTCAATATCTGGGTTTACTTGCCCAAATATTGATGGAACCGTAGCTCGTGGTGGTTGTTCATTTTGTGAAAATGACTCCTTTTCTCCGAATTTACAAGAAAAAAAAACTAAATTTAAATTAAATCCTAGAATTAATGAAAATCCATATTTAGAAAACCAATTAAAACAGTTAGAAATGCAGTTTAATGCAACAAAACAAAGGTTACAAAATAAGTTTGGTAGTAAAAAATTTATAGTATATTTCCAATCATTTACAAATACTTATGCACCACTTTCTACACTAAAAGCACTTTATGAAAAAGCTCTTAGTTTTGAAAATGTAATAGGTCTTAGTATTGGTACCAGAACGGATTGTGTAACTGATGAGATATTGGATTATTTACTTGATTTATCAAAAGATAAAGAGATATGGATAGAGTTTGGGATTCAATCTTTTTATGATGAAACATTGGTAAATATAAATCGTGGTGATACTGTTTCAAATATGAAATATTGGATAAAAAGAAGTAAGGAAAAAGGTTTAAATGTCTGTGGACATTTAATATATGGTTTGCCAAATGAAACTCAAGAAATGATGCTTGAAACATTTAGACAAACTGTTGAATTAAATGTGGATTCTATAAAATTCCATCCTTTATATGTTGTAAAAAATACTCTTTTAACAAATGAGTTTAAAAAAGGTAGATTTACACCTATTAGTGAAGAGTTGTATATTGATACAGTTGTAAAATCAATAGTTAAACTGCCACCTAATATCTCTGTTCAAAGAATAACAGCAGGGATTGATGATAGTACATTATTATCACCTGAGTGGTGTAGAGATAAGCATACTCAAATGAAAAATATTAGATTAGCTTTACAAAAAGAGGGATTTGATTATTAGAATATTAGAGTAATTTACTCTAATATTTTTTACTACTTCAATATAACTATTTGATTTTTAAAAGATAATCAACTACATTTTCAACAAATGCGTCATGTTTTCTATCTTTTCTATATGCAATATATAATTTTCTTATCATTTTTTGATTATTGATTCTAGATTCGTAAAGGGCACCTGATTTAAGTAGTGATTCAATTGCATTTCTTGATACAATTGATACAGTTGGTGTTAAATTTTTATCTGAATGTAAAACAGTTTGTACAATTGTAGTTGCGCTTGTAACTTCACTTGTAACATTAAAAGTGTCACAATCAGGAAAATTTGCTTTTTCTAGATTTTCTTTAAAGATAAGTCTTGTATTTGACTCAGGATTTCTACAAACCCATTTATAAGATAATAAATCCTCTGCTTTTGCTTTAGCAGGTAATTTCTGATTTGAAAAAATTACTATTTCGTCTTCCATCCATTCTCTATAAACAATATCATCATTTGAAACATAATTTTCAACTAATGCAATATCAATTTTTTTATCTAATAAATCTTCTATAGCTTCATGTGAAACTGATACATTAATTGATACATCATTGTGAATATTCTCTTTTAAATTATTTAAAAATCTTGGTAATATGTAATTCCCAATAATAAAAGATGCACCAAAAACAAATGTTACATTTTTATTCATAATTTTTAATAATTCTTTTTCAGCATTTGCGACACATTTCTCAATCTTTAAAGCGATAGCATGAAGCATTTGACCTTCTTTAGTAAGTCTAATACCATTTTTCTTTCTATCTACTATTTGAACATCTAAATATTCTTCAATAAATTTCATTTGTTGTGTAACTGCTGGTTGTGAAATGCCAAGTTTTGCTGAAGCTTTTGAAAAAGATTTTTCTCTAACAACCGTTAGAAACGTTTCTAATTTTGCAAAATCTGTAAGCATTGTAACCTCCATATAATAAATTATGTTTATCATAACATTTATTTATATATAGAATAATTAAGAGCAATAATGAATTTATATTATATATGATATAATAATTTAATATTGGAGAAAAAATGTCTGAAAATTTATTATCATCTTTAAATGAATCACAAAAGCTTGCTGCACAACATATCGATGGACCACTGCTTATCCTAGCTGGTGCTGGCTCTGGTAAAACAAAAACTATAACAACTAGACTTGCTTATTTAATATCTATTGGTATTGATCCTAGATCTATTTTAACACTTACTTTTACAAATAAAGCAGCCTCAGAAATGAGAGAACGTGCTTTTAATATGATTGATCCCTCGATGATAAATACGCCACCCTTATTATGTACTTTTCATAAATTTGGATTATTATTTCTAAAATTTCATATGACGGAATTAAATAGAAAAAACAATTTTATAATAATAGATACCGATGATAAAAAAAGAATAATAAAATCAATTGATAAAGATATAACAACTTCTTTATTAGTTTCAGAGATTTCAAGATACAAAAATTCACTCTTAACTCCAAGTGAAGCAAAAGCAGCAGCACAACTAAAACTTTATCAACAAATAGCCGAAGTTTATGAAAAATATGAAGAATATATTGAAAAAAATAATCTTGTAGACTTTGATGATTTACTTTTACTTCCATATAAAATATTAAAAAATAATCAAAAACTAGCAGATGAAATGAGTCAAAAATACCAATATATAATGGTAGATGAGTATCAAGATACAAATGAACTACAATATAGACTTTTAAGATTATTATGTACAAGTCATAGTAATCTTTGTGTAGTAGGGGATGATGATCAATCTATTTATGGATGGCGAGGGGCTACAATAAAAAATATTTTGAATTTTTCAGAGCATTTTGAAAATACAATAGTTGTAAAACTTGAAGAAAACTATAGATCAACTGATACTATTTTAAATCATGCCAACCAATTAATTGAACATAATCGAGATAGATTAGGTAAAAAGTTGGTTGGAACTAGAATGAAAGGTGATTCAATTAGAGTTTATGAATCACAAGATGAAAATGAAGAGACAAGAAAAATCGTTGAAGATATAAAACAGTTGATTGACAATGGAACAAGCCCTAAAAATATTGCAATATTATTTAGGGTAAATGCACTTTCAAGATCACTTGAAGAGGGATTTAACAAAGCTGGACTTCATTATAAATTAGTTGGTGGAATGAAGTTTTATGAAAGAAGTGAAATTAAAGATTTAATTGCATATTTTAGAATTTTAACAAATTCAAACGATAATTTTTCAATAAAAAGAGTTATAAATAAACCAAAACGTGGAATTGGAAAAACTACTATAGATAAACTAGAAGCAAAATCAATACAAACTGGTAATTCTATTTTTGATTTAATTCAAAATATGGATTCAAATGAAATTAGCTCAATTGTTGGTAAAAAAAATTCAAGAACTTTAAAAGTATTTGAAGCTTCAATTTTAGACTTAAAAGAGTTATTAACTGAATCAAAAATGAAATTCTTAGATAGTTTTGAAGAAACATTTGATTATAGAGCATCTTATGATAATTTGCCTGATGGTTTTGAAAGACAGGCTAATATTGATGAATTTTATGGATATATAAGAGATTATTTTATTCAAAATCCTCATTTAGATTTAAAAGATTTTTTAAATGAAATTGCATTAGAGAGTGAAAAAGATGAATATAATGGAGAATCTGTTTCTATGATGAGTATTCATGCTTCAAAAGGTTTAGAATTTAAAAAACTTTTTATTATTGGTTTTGAAGAAGGGTTTTTCCCACTTACAGGTGATGGAAGTGATTTAGAAGAAGAAAGAAGATTAGGTTATGTGGCCATTACAAGAGCTATGGATAATCTAACTTTATCTTTTGTTCATTCAAGGTTTTACAAAGGGAAGAGAGCTAGTTTAGTAAAAAGCAGATTTTTAAGTGAAAGTGGACTTGTAAAAGGTTGTTTAACAATAGAAAAACAATCAGGGTTTAAAAAAGGTGATTTAGTACAGCATAAGATTTTTGGAATGGGAAGAGTTTTAAAAGCTACAAATGCAGGGAAAGATTATAAATTAACAATTAATTTTGGTGGAACACATAGGGATATTTTATCTTCATTTGTTCAAAAAGCATAACTGGAAGTAAATTTGCAAAAGAGATTTTATAATAAAGAATCAATAAATAAGTTGATAGTTGTAAATAAACCTATATTTTATAGTTCAAATTTTTATTTAACAAAAATAAAAAAGAAATATAAAAATAAAAAAGCAGGCTTTAGTGGAACATTGGACCCCTTTGCAAAAGGTTGTTTAATTGTAGCTTTTGGACAATATTCAAAACTTTTTAAATATTTTTCAAAAACACCAAAAACATATAAAGCTGTTATTTGGTTAGGAGCTCAGTCTGAGTCTTTTGATATTGAACAAATTATTGATATTGAATTAGTCGAAAAAGTAAGTACTGAGAAAATAAAAGATGAGCTGAATATGTTAAAAGGTGATTTAGAATATATTCCACCAAAATTTTCAGCAAAAAAAATCAATGGTAAAAGAGCTTATGAACTAGCTAGAAATGGTGAAAAAGTTGAGCTTAATAAATCTACAATGCATATATATGATACAAAATTTATATCATATAGACATCCTTTTATTACTTTTGAAACATCGGTTAGTGAGGGCTCTTATATTCGCTCTTGTGCTCAAATATTATTGGAAAAATTAGATAGAGTTGGAACCTTGTCATATTTGGAAAGATTAAATGAAGGAAAATTCTTTTTTGATAATGAAAAAGACTTAAATCCTTTAGATTATATTGATTTACCAATAAATAAATATTTTGGAATAACAGATTGGTTAGATACTGGTAAAAAGATTTCCATTGATTATTTAGAAAATAAAGAAGATGGAAAATATTTGATTATATTAGAAAAATTCTTTTCAATAATAGAAATTGAAAATGGTGAAGTTAGATATTTGTTAAATAAGGTAAATAAAATATGATTGAAATGAGTGAAAAATCTTATGCAAAGGTTAATATTTTTTTAAAAATTGCAGATAAAAGAGATAACTATCATGAACTCGTTTCAAGATTTGTACGAGTTCATAATTTGTATGACCTAATGTCATTTGTTAAAACTAGCAGGAAAGCTTTTGACATTATAGGTGATTTTGGTTGCAATTTGGAATCAAACACTGTGTATAAAGCATACAGATTAATTGAAAAATTTAATGGTGTTAATGAGTTTTTCAAAAATTATAGTGTTAAAATAGAGAAAAATATCCCAGAATTTGCAGGTCTTGGTGGTGGTAGTTCAAATGCGGCAACTTTTTTAATTATGGCAAATAAATATTGTAATTTAAATTTATCTAAAGATGAGTTATGTCAAATTGCAGTTAAAATTGGAGCTGATGTTCCTTTTTTTGTTTATGAGTATGATAGTGCAAATGTTACGGGTATTGGTGAAGTTGTAAGAAAATTTGAAGAAGAGCTTTTAAATATAGATACAATTACTCCAAATATTAAATGTAACACAGGCGAAATATTTAAAATATTTAGAGAAAAATTTTACAAACAAATATCAAAAGAAGAATCAAATAGATTGCTAAATATGAAATCTATTGATATATTAGAAGAATTTAGTATAAACGATACAAACGATTTATACGAGCCTTCACTTAGTTTATATCCACAGTTAAGTGAATATGCAAAAGAAAATTGGTATTTTAGTGGAAGTGGAAGTTCATTTTTTAAGGTAAACGATGGCAAATAAAGATACAAAAAAGAATTTAGTTTTTAAAAATAAAAAAGCATTTTTTGATTTTACAATTTTAGAAACATTAGAAGCTGGAATTATGCTTGAAGGTAGTGAAGTAAAAGCTATAAGAGAAGGAAGAGTTAATTTAAAAGACTCTTTTGTTCGAATTATAAAAGGTGAAGTTTTTTTATTAAATATGCACATTTCTCATTTAAGTACAACTCATACAACATATAGACCAGATGAAAGAAAAGATAGAAAACTTCTTTTACATTCAAAGCAAATAGATAAAATGTACGCAAAAGTTACTAAAGATGGTATTACTTTAGTGGCCTTAAAATTGTATTTTAATGATAAGAATAAGGTCAAAGTTCAAATTGCAACAGCAGAGGGTAAAAAACTTCATGATAAAAGAGAACATCTTAAAGCAAAAACGATGTTAAGGGAAACTCAGCAAGCATTAAAGGCTTACAAATAAGATAAAAAGTGTCTTAATTTATAAGTAAAAATTATAATTAATTTAATGTTTTATTGTTAATTATTCGTTAATTCTTTTGTATATTTTAAGTTTCTCTTGGCTATGATTATCACAATGAGTGACATTTTTGTGACTTGTATATAAAATTAGTAGGAGGAGATTGATGCAAAACGGTGCACAAATTGAGTACGATTACTCAGTTGCAAAGGCCTTTACATTTGCAACAATTTTGTTTGGTATCATAGGTATGACT
>JBGSBO010000046.1:0-15031 GCA_041730535.1 Minisyncoccia bacterium | reverse complement strand
ATTTTCATGCCCGTACATCCTGTTAGTAGTATTGTTGTTAAAAAAACTAATATTAAATTTTTCATGCGATTAATCCTTTGTTTAAATCTATATTTTGGTCTCTTGTAAAAACCAATTGATGAAGATTTATGTTTCTTGTTATAAATGCTGCTTCACAATAGTTTAGATACATTTTCCACATTCTTATAAAATAATTATCAAAACCTAATTTTTTTACTTCAGGAAGTTTATTTTCAAAATTTTCATGCCAAATATTAAGAGTTTTTGCATAATCTTCTGTAAATTCTTCAAGATGATTTAGATTTAATCTTGTATGTTTTGTAGTAGTTTCAAGAATTTTTGAAATGCTAGGAAGGTGACCACCTGGAAAAACATATTTTTGAATAAAATCAGTTCCTTTTGAATAATCTTTATATCTTTGGTCTGGCATAGTTATAACTTGTAGAACCAAAACACCATTTGGTTTTAGTAACTCTTGGCATTTTTTGAAAAAGATATGAAAGTACTCACGACCAACAGCTTCAAACATCTCTACAGCAATAATTGCATCAAATGTTCCATTTAAATCACGATAATCTTTTAATAAAATATCTATTTTTTCTTGTGCATTATGTTTATTGAATCTATCTTCACATAGTTTTTTTTGTTCATTACTTAATGTAACTGTTGTAACTTTACATTTTTTATCATTTGCTAGATGTAAAGCCATAGCTCCCCAACCAGAACCAATCTCTAAAACATTTGAATTTTCTTTTAGATTTAATTTATTAGATAATTTTTCTAATTTATTTTTTTGAGCACTATATAAATCTTCGTCTTTATTTGAAAATATAGCACTTGAATACATCATAGTTTCATCAAGCATTATTTTGTAAAAATCATTTGATAAATCATAATGTGCAGAAATATTTTTTCTTGAATTTGTTTTTGAGTTTTTTCTCATAGTATGTTTGATTTTATTAAAAATAGGCATTATATTTATAAATTTATTGTTTTTTTCATTTTCACTTGTAGTTCCTAAATATTGGGAATTAAGAAGTGCAATTTCAATTAATCTTGTTAAATCAGATGTTTCAAAATCTTCATCTATATAACTCTCTGCAAAACCAATATCTCCATATAAAGCAACTCTATAAAAGAATTTACTATTTTTTATAATTAATGTAACTTTTTTTTCTTCTTTTTTCTCACCATAAAGTTTAACTTCTTTATTTGCATATATAACTTCTAATGTTCCTATTTGTATTTTTGAGAAAAAATTATCTCCAAATTTATTCCATAGTTTTTGCATTTTAATACCTCCTTATTTTATCTTGATTTCTTGGTGTATAAATTTTCAAGCCTTTGAAAAATAGTTTTATGGCTTGAAAATAAGTTCTACTTACCACTAAAAAAGTAATAAATATATATCTTAAGAATATATCAATAGAGGTTTTTTTATTAAACTCTTTTGATTTAGAATTAAATATAGCAGTTAGCTTATATTTTTCATCTTCATATAAATCTATTTTTACAAAAAGCTTGTTTTCGTCATATTTAAGTTCAAATTCATACTCTCCTGTTGCTTTGAAAAAAGGAGATACGTACATATCTTTTTTAACTTTTCCTGTATATGAATTTCCTTTTTTTTCTAAAACAACTGGGTAAATCATTCTTCCGTTGTTGTAATTATGAACTTCAGCTAAAATATGTGTTGGATTTTCTTTTTTATCAAATATCACCAAAATACTAATTGGATTAAAAACAAAATTCAAAACTCTAGGAAGAGTTATAAATCTTAATTTAGATGATTTTTCAATATTAAATTTTTTCAATAAATAATCAATATTTTCTAAAAAATTATTTGAAGTTCCAAAATGATCTTTTGTGTTAAAACTTAAAAGATTTAATTTATTAATCGAAAAAAAACCATTTTTTAATTTTTCAAAACTATTATAATTTGCAACATCAATATCTAATAAATAAAATTTATAATTAAAATCATGAATTTTAGGATGAAATCTTTTATGATAAATATTCCCTTCATAAAATCTATGATTTGTTAAGTTTTTCACAATTCACATCCCAAAAGTTTCCCCACTTCATTTGCACTTAAAAGCCCATCTTCATGGAATCCATATCTCCAATATGCACCTGCGTAATATGTGTTGTTATATCCATTAATATCTTTTTTTCTTTTTTGCATATTGATAGCACTTGCGTTAAATTGAGGATGTGCATAAGAGATTTTTTCAATAATATTATTGATATTTTGAGTTTCATTTAATGATACAAAATAATCTTTTTTTGTTTTTAAATTTTGTAAAGTATTTATCCAATAAGTTAGGCTTACCACATCTTTTTGAGTATTTGAACTTGTATAATTCCAAGCGGCATACATTTTTTTACTTGGATATAAAATATTATTATCATTGTGTAAAACCGCACTATTATCTTTGTATTTAAAAGCACTTAATATTTCAAGTTCCTCAGGTGTTGCATCATCTAAAATCTCTAATGCATCAGGTGCGTGCATTGCAAGAACTACTTTGTCATAAAATGATTCTGAGCCATTTTTATGAATTAAATATACGCCATTAGTTGTTCTTCTTATTTTTACAACATCTGAATTCAAAAAGATTTTTCCACTAATTTTTTCTTTTATTTTATTTACATAATTTATACTTCCATTACTAACTGTTAGCCATTGATGATGAGAATCAACTCCTAAAAGTCCATGGTTTTTGAAAAAAGTTAAAAATGTTCTTGCTGGAAAATCATACATCTGTTCACTTGGCGTTGACCAAATAGCAGCACCCATTGGAAGTAAATATCTTTGTTTAAACGCATTTGAATACTTTTTTATATATTCACCCAAACTTTTATCCAAATCATTACTGTCATAAAGTAAATCAGAAGTTGCTTGTTCATTAAAAGTTAGAATATCTTTTATCATTTTGTAGTGAGTTATTGAAAAAAGATTTCTTTTTTGTGCAAACATTCCTTTTATTGATGAACCATTGTAAGCAATATTTTTATCTTTATTCCAAAATGCAAAACTCATATCAGATTTCTCTATTTTTACATTAAGTTGTTTAAATAATTTTGTCAAAAGAGGATATGTAGGTTCATTAAAAACTAAAAAACCAGTATCAACTCCAAAAATTTTATCTTCATCTTGAATTGTTGTAGTTCTTGCATGTCCTCCTAATCTAGTATCTTTTTCATATAAATCAACTTCGTGTTTAAAACTTAAGATATAGGCGCTTCCTAGGCCACTAATTCCTGCTCCTAATACTGCTATTTTCATTTGTATCTTCCTTTTGGATCAAGTTTAGTAAATATTAATTTTGAGGTATCTATTTTGTTTTTTAAATCTTCTATTATTTTGTTTAATTCATCTTTATTTATATTTGCAGTTCTACTCATAATCCAAAGATTTGAATAATCATCATTTGCAACAACAGCCGTTTTATAGTCATTTAGATAAATAATACTGTATTGTTTTGTGAATAAATAAAAATATCTCATTTTTAATTTTGAGTTATTATTTTCTTCTATTTTTTTTGCGCGACCATTATATTCTATAAGTTTTCCATCCAAATTATTTTCAAAACATCTATTAAAAACATCATAAGTGTCATCTGATAACAGTTTGTATTCAACACTAGAAGCAACACAGTTTTTTTGATAAGAGTTTTCAATTCTAGCTATTTCATACCAAAGTCCCGAAAATTCACGAATATCAAAATGTTGTGATTCTAAAGATTTATTTGCAAGAATATTTGAAATTAAAAAAAATGATAGAACAATAAATTTCACAAATACTCCTTATGTTTTAATATTGCAATTTATTATAAAAAAAGAGATGTTTGTAGTAATATTATGTTAGTTTATATTTTGATAATAAAATAATCGATAAAGCTTTTAAGATTATTGGTAAAATTGAGTACAAAACAATGATAGCTATTAAAGAGCTTTCATTTACATTTCTTGTATCAAAAGATGTAAGCTCTAATGTTATAAATGAAATAGCAACTGCTAATGCTAGTGAAAATTTTGTAATCATTGCCCAAAAACCAAATAAAATCCCTGAAATGTCATTGTTGTTTTTTTTACTTTGTTGTGCAACATCAGCTTGAATAGAAGAGGGAAGTGCCATATCAGCACCAAGACACATACCTGTCAAGATACAAATTATTATAAAATATGAAAAATCAAAATTATTTAAAAAAGGAACAAAACAAAAAGCAACACAAGCAGTTGTCATTGATAAAATCCATGTGATTTTTTTTGATAGTTTTAATGATAATTTAATCCATAAAGGAAAAGTTAAAATAGCACTTAGAAAATAAACAATTAGAAAAATTCCAGTTTTTTCTTCTAAATTTAAGATATGTTTTACAAAAAATAAGAAAAGTGTGGCAGGAAGTGCATTTGCCAAATTATTTAATAAAAAAGCAATAAATAATTTTTTGTGGTTGGGAAAGTTGTTGGAAAAAATATTTATTGATTTTAAAAAATCATTCTGTTTCATCTCATTTATTATTTTCTCTTTTTGTCTTAATTTAAAATAAAATATTAAAGAAAATATAGGAAAAATAATTAAAATAATATTTAATAATAGTTCTAAGCTTTTTTTAGAATCTTGGGAAATGGAAAAAACATAGGGCATAATCAAAGCTGATAAAACACCAATTATTATAAATATTTCCCTCGAAAAAGCTAATTTTGTGTTATCAATTGAGTTGCTACTTAGTTTAGAATTTAAAGTTAAATAAGGAATCATTATAAAGCTATATGAGATATAAGTAATTAGTGAAAAACAAAATAACCAAATGCTTGTAGAATAAATAGGTTTTATTAAAAAAAATAAACCAAATAAAATAAAAAAACTAAAAATAAGTATTAAATTAAAATTATTATATTTATCAGTTATTCTTCCTATAAATGGGTCTACCATCATATCTATTAATCTAGCAATCAATAATACTAATCCTACAACACCAATATTCAATCCAATATATTCAACATAAAAAGTAGGTAAATAAATATATAAAGGAAACCCCAAAAAAGCAATGGGAATTCCTAAAATTCCATAAAGGAAAATCTCTTTGCTTTTATTGGTTTTATTATTCATTAAAATCTATTCATTATATATTTCACATAATTATTAACTGTAATCATTTTAAAAACTTTTTAGTTATAAAAAAACTAAATTTATATGGCAAGAGGGAAATTAATCTTAAAAATTTTGACAAAATAAAAGGAAACGCAATCTCAAATCTATATGGTTTATTAACTTGTTCAAATATCTTTTTTGCTGCGATATCTGGACTAATTAACTGAGGCATGTCAAAATCATTTTTAGAAGTTAATCTTGTTTTTACAAAACCATGATTAATTATTTGAACATTAATGTTTTTTTTAGATAACTCTGGTTGTATTGATTGTGCAAGATTAAGCAATGCTGCTTTTGATGCACTATAAGCTCCACCATAAGGCAATCCAAAGTAACTAGATAAACTTGCATTTAATATAACTCTTGACTCTTTTTTTTGTTTTTCTAAATAACCAACAAGTGGTTTTAAAATTCTTACTGCACCTAAATAATTTGTGTTTATCATTGATTCAAAGTTTGAAATATTCCATTGTTCTATGTTCATAGATTCATAAACTCCTGCATTAAAGAAGCAAATATCTAAATCATTAAAAATATTAAATACTTTATTTACGCTTTCTATAACGCTTTTGCTGTCTAAAACATCGATATTTAATAATTCTAGCTGTTCTGTATAAATTGATTTTAATTTTAATAGCTCACAAGAGTTTACTGCATCTCTTGAACTTGCGATTACTAAATAATTATTTTGTAACCATAATTTAACTAACTCAAAACCAATTCCAGAACTAGAACCAATAATCCAAACTTTTTTCATAATAAACAACCTTTGTTTATGTAAGCTAGAGCAAACTAACTTAATAAGATTATATGAGAATAAAAAGATTTTTGGTATGTGATATTTGTTCTTTAATAAAAAATAATTTTAAAAATATATCTTTTGATATATCGCTATAAGTAATAAAATGATAAAATAAGTACCTAATTTAAATAAAAAATAATAATAAAAGGTAGGATATGAATAATCTTGCAGAAATCGAGAATTGGTTAAAAGAACATTCAATAAATAATTATATGATTTCAGAGGATTTTTATATTACAGTTCAGGGGAATGTTAATTTAAATGGAAGATTAAATGGTAAGAAATTGCCAATTAAATTTAAAATGGTTGATGGTTATTTTGATATAAGTAACAACAATTTATCTACGTTAGAAGGTTGTCCAAAAATTGTAACTAAAGATTTCAATTGTTCTAAAAATAAACTAAATTCTTTATTTGAAGGACCAAGTGAAGCTGGTGATTTTGATTGCTCTCATAATTTATTAAAAAATTTATCTTATGCTCCAAAAGAAGTAAAAGGAAATTTTAATTGTTCATTTAATGAATTAACTTCTATAAAAGGAAGTCCAAGAACAATAAAAGGACATTTTAATTGTTCTGATAATAAATTGGTTTCTTTAAAAGGTGGACCAAAATATATTGATACTTATTTTAATTGTTCTCATAATTTTATTGAAAGATTAATAGGAGGAGCTGTTTCTGTTGGACACGATTACATTTGTAATGGAAATAGTTTAACAGATTTAGACAGTATTGCTGATGAAATTGGTTGGGATTTAATAACTGATATTAGATTAAACCATGTAACAAACTCTTATAATGAAGAAGAAAAATATTGGAGATATAAAGGTAGTGAAGTTGTATCTCATATTTATAAACCAATTGTAGCTTTAACAAATATTGATGATATAAATAGATGGCTTAGAAAACATGATGTTAAAAGTTTTACGATTTTAAAAGATAATTCAGTAGATGTTCATGGTGATATTAAACTGTCTGATAAGCTGACAAGTTTGGTAAAATTACCATTAAATTTTAACATTGTTGAAGGTGATTTTGATATTAGTAATAATGAATTAACATCACTTGAAGGTAGTCCAAAAAAAGTTACAGGAAGTTTTTTAGCTCATAAAAATGAACTAACTTCATTAAAAGGCGGTCCCAAAGAAGTTGGAGGAAGTTTTATTGTTTTACACAATAATATTACATCTTTACAAAATGCACCATCTTTAGTAAAAGAAGATTTTATATGTTCGCATAATCCATTAAGAGATTTAGATGGTTTAAATACTGTTCTTGGATATGTTTTTACAGGTGTGTTTATTCCTAAATTGAAGTGTCAAAAATATAATTATAAGGGAATTACAACTTATAAATACCCAGGTGATTTAGTAATGAAATATTTAGATCAAGAATATATTTCATTAACTGATGAAGAAAAAACATTTGAAGCTACCAAAAAGAATTTAGAAAAAGTAGTTAAAAAAATGTTGCACGCAGGAACTTTGACAAAAGAAATGGTAACAGATTCTTTAATAAAGAATCTTACAAAATACCAATTAGACCAGTTAAAAACAAAAGTTTTATGGATTAAATATCCTCCGGCTGAAGAAAACGGTGATGTTTTAAGTGAAGATGATATTATGAAATTGGCTTTTGAACAAGAAATATAATGAGAATAATTAAGTCTTTAATATACTTTTTTAGGTATAATCGCTCAATCAATACATTGAATAAATAAAATAAACGGAGATAATTATAATATGGTTCAAACTGTCAATCTTAAAAAAACTTTTGGTCCAAGAGTTTTATTTCAAGACATAAATGTAAAATTAGACACTGGTAAAAGATATGGTTTAATTGGTGCAAATGGTGCTGGTAAAACTACATTTTTAAAAATATTGTCAGGGCAAGAAGATGCAACTGAGGGTGAAGTACAAGTTCAAAATGGTAAAAAAGTAGGAACTTTATCTCAAAATCAATTTGCTTATGAAAATAATACAATTTTTGATGCTGTTCTTTTAGGGAATAAAAGATTACATGATGCAGTAAAAGAAAAAGAAGAACTTTATATGAGTCCTGATTTTACTGATGAAATTAATGATAGATTGGCAGAACTTGAGATTATTTGTTGTGAAGAAGACCCAACTTATGAATATGATGTAAAAATCACAAGAATTTTAGAAGATTTAGGATTTCCAGCTGCATCTCACCAAGACTTAATGAGTACATTAACAGGTGGAAATAAATTCAAAGTTTTATTAGCACAAGTTTTATACCCAAAACCAGATGTTTTATTTTTAGATGAGCCTACAAATAACCTTGATATTGCAACAATTGGTTGGTTAGAAAACCAATTACAACATCACGATGGAACAATGGTTGTAATTTCTCACGATAGACACTTTTTAAATGCAGTTTGTACACATATTTTAGATGTTGATTTCAAACAAATCAGAGAATTCACAGGAACTTATGATGATTGGTATATTGCTTCAACTTTAATTGCAAAACAAAATGAAAAAGATGTTGGTAAAAAACTAAAAGAAAAAGATGAATTAGAAAAATTCATCGCTAGATTTAGTGCAAATGCTTCAAAAGCAAAACAAGCAACTTCAAGACAAAAACAACTTGATAAACTTGATATTGGTGCAATTCAAGTATCAAGCAGACGAGACCCATCAATTATTTTCAAACAAAAAAGAGAAGTTGGAAAAGAGTTATTAACTGTTAAAAACATCTCTAAAGCTTATGATGGAAATGTTGTATTAAATGATGTTTCATTTACAGTTGAAAAAGGTGATAAAATAGCACTTATTGGAACAAATGGTATTGGTAAAACGACACTTTGTGAAATCTTAGAAGGAAATTCACAAGCTGATAGTGGAGAAGTTTTATGGGGTGCAACTATTCAAAACTCATATTTTCCACAAAATGCAACTGATATCATTGAAGGTGATATGACTTTATACGATTGGTTAAGAAATTGTGATAGAGACGCTGATATTTCAGAAATTAGAAATTGTCTTGGAAGAATGTTATTTAACGGACAAGAGCAAGAGAAAAAAGTTACTTCTTGTAGTGGGGGAGAAAAGCACAGAATGATGCTTTCTAAGATCATGTTAGAGCAGGGGAATTTCTTAGTTTTAGATGAACCAACAAATCACTTAGACCTAGAAGCAATTATTGCACTTGGTGAAGGATTACTTGAATATCCTGGATCTGTAATTTGTGTATCTCACGATAGGGAATTATTAGATGCATTTGCAAATAGAATTATCGAAATTCAACCAGGTGGAACTATAATTGACTTCAAAGGAAGTTATGAAGAGTTTATTGAGTCAAAAGAGTCTTAATATATCTTTTAAAATAAAAAAAGGGGAAGATTTTAAAATCTTCCCCTTTTTTACTTTTAACGATATAAAATTATTTAGCGTGTCTTGACGACATTCTTGTTTCTCTTCTAGCAATAGCATCATTGTATCTTCTTTTATCATCTTCTGTAACTAAATCAAGTTTTGGAACAGGTGCTGGTTTCCCATCTTCATCAACTGAAATCATTGTAAAGTAACAAACATTTGTATTTTTAATTGTATGATCTTTTATATCTTCTGAAATTACTTTGATACCGATTTCCATAGAAGTTCTACCTGTATAATTTACAGAAGCATGAAATGTAACTAAAGAACCAATTTTTATAGGATCTTTAAATAAAACCATATCTACTGATAATGTAACAGCATACATACCTGTATATCTAGCTGCACAAGCGTAAGCAACATGATCTAGCATTTTTAAAATTTCACCACCATGAACGTTCTTACCAGAAAAGTTAGCTTTATCTGGAGTCATTAACATAGTCATTGTTAGAGATTTTTCTCTTTTCATTTCTTCACTCATTTTTAAACCTTCTGTTATAATTATTGAAATATGCCCTATTATAAAACAAATTCGTAGTATAAGCGTAGCAATTTAAAAAAATAGTTTAGTAGAATATAAAAATATGGAAAAAAGTAACATTTTTTTGTCTTATCAAGACGCTTAAATTTTAAAACCTAAGCATCTTAATAATAAATATTAAAAATAAAGAGTTATTTTATAATATGCCCAACAAATTTTGACATATTATTTAGAATTTTTTCACCACGTCTGAATCCTAAACCACAAGCTTCATATGCAAAAAATACTCCAGCTTGGTAAGAATTACCCATTGAATCTGTCGGAAGTTCAACATACTCTTGGTAAATTGCCTTATGACCTTCATAATCACCATCTGTTTGAACATCAATACTTCCATCACTATTTATGATTTTAGTATTAGCACCTTCTCTTCCAAAACATCTTTTTTCAACTTGTTTTTTGTTTTCTAAAGGTTCAAAAGATGTTTCTAAAAGTAATGGATGATTTGGGTATAAATCCCATAAAATTTTCATAAATCCTTTTGATTGGAACATAAGTGAATATGCTGGATTAAATATAATTGCTCTTTTTTCTTTTATGATTTCTGTTAGAATTAATGCCAATTCACTCTCTTCAATGGCAATATTTTCCCAAGGAATAAGTTTGAACCAAAATTCAAAACTCTCTTCATCTTTGAAAATTCCTTCATCATTAAATTGAACATTTTCTATAAACTCAAAATCAGTATTAAACCCAGCTTCACTTGCAATATGCTCTAATAATTTTGTAGTATTTATATCTTCACTTGAAGATGAAATTGATGAAAATAATATTTTCCAACCTAAATTTGCATAATACTCTTCAAATTTTTCAACATCTGTATCAAGTGTAATGATTCTTTTAAAATTGTCTTTTAAAGCTTCATAAAGATTATTGAATTGACTAGCTTCATCCAAACCATTTGCTTTTAGCATTGCCCATTGAATAATCGCTGTTTCGAAAAGTGAAGTTGGAGTATCTGCGTTAAATTCAATTAATTTTATAGGTTTTCCATCAATTCCACCTGCTAAATCAAATCTTGAATATAAATGCCAATGAACATCATTTTCCCAAGATTCTTTTATCATTTCAATAAGATTAAAAGGAATATTTATATCATGAAATAAATCATTATCAATAACATATTGTCCAGCTTCACTAAACATATCATATAGCTCATTGCAAGCTTCATAATATGCATTTGCTTCATGTTCATTTATGATTACGATTTCATCACTTATATAAGATGAATTATCGCTATCTGTATGCCATACAAAACCTATTGATTCTAAATACTCATCTGTTAATGGTTTTAATTTTTCTAATTTCATAATCAACCTCCTGTACTTGAAGATGATGGAGATGAAAATGAAGAAGATTTTGAAGCAGAAGATGAAGATGAACTACTATTTGAGTTATTATTTCCTCCAAAAAATCCACTTTTTTTATCAGCTCCACCTGAACTTCCAGTTGTTGCTGGAGTTTTATTAAATGAACCTTGCGATTTACTATATGTTTGTGGAGATTTATATTGAGTTTGTCTTTGATTTTGAAAATTCTGATTGTTAAATAGTTTGTTTCCAAGCCAAGAACCAATCATTGCCCCTGCAATTGAAGATAATAAAACACCGCCAAGACCCATTCCACCGCTACTTACTTCTGCATTTGGATTTGTTAAAGGAGAAGTTCCAGCATCAATCTTTTTTTCCTCTTCTTTTACTAGTTTATCTATTTCTTCTTGAGTTAATATTTTCTCAGTGCCATCAGGTTTTCTTAAAACAACTGTAGTTTTTGAAGCTGGGAATTCATCAATAATTGCATATTTACCATCTTTTGATTCTTCTATAACAACAAAAGCATTTTGTTTTTGGCTAGCATTTGAAAATGCATCACTTTGTCCTTGGTTTTGATTTTCTTTTGGTTTTTCATCACAACCAACTAGTCCTATAACTAAAAGTGCTCCAAGTCCACCAACCATAGCATAATCTGATATTTTTTTTATATGATTTCTTTTTTTCAATTGTTAATCCTTCTTCTTTGTACTTATATTTAGTTAAGTAAATAAAAAATTTGGCCTATTATACAATTATAGAATTTAACTTTGATAAATAAGAGAAAATTCTCTTATTTACCTCTAAAAATTTTTGAATTAGTAGCATTAACAACATCAGAAGCTAAGTTTGATGTTTCAAGTGCTATTTCATGTGTTTGAGTTGCAATATTTGCATTTATTTGAGTTTGTTTATCTAAGCTATTAATAGCATCACTAATTTGTTCAATTCCATATTTTTGTTCTTTTGAAGCATTTTCAACTTCTTTAATTAGTGATAGTGTGTTATTAATATTAATATTTAATTTATCATAACCATTTATCATTAATGCAGCTATATCTTTACCTTGATTAGATTTTGTGCTTGCATTTTCAACTAAAGATTTTATTTCGTTTGCAGCTTCTGCACTTCTTGATGCTAGGTTTCGCACTTCTTGTGCAACAACTGCAAATCCACGTCCAGCTTCACCTGCTGTTGCTGCTTCTACTGCTGCATTTAGTGAAAGAATATTTGTTTGAAATGCTATTTGATCAATAATTGTAATTGCTTCATTAATAGCTGTTACTTGTGAATTTATCTCTTCCATTGAAATAACTGTTTGTTTTGCTAATTTCTCACCTTCATTTGCAGCAGATGTTAATTCGTTGGCATTTTGAGCCATTTGTGATATGTTTTGAGTACTCGAAACAATATTACTTGAAATCTCTTCAATAGCTGCAGCTGTTTCTTCAAGTCTTGCTGCTGCATCGTTTGAAGATCTGTTTAATTCATCTACATTTTTTAATAATTGATTTGAAGCTTGTTTTAAAGTTTCTCCATTATTTTTATTTTCAACTAACATTGTTGTAATCGCTTCACCTAAAGAATTAATACCATCAACCATTTGTTTTGACTCGCCATTTAAGCCTTTTATATCAATTACACCAAGATAGTTATAATTTGTATATTCTCCTAGATTTTTTAGGATATTATTTATTACATTTTGTTGATTATCTAACATTTTGTTTATTGTTTTTGCTAAAATTCTCACTTGTGGATTCTCAGCTTGAGACATTATCCTACATGAATAAAAACCTTTTTCAACTTTATCAAGTGTTATTGTAGTTTCTCCCACACATAATAAATCTTTTTCTAAATTACCATTTATTTTATCAATATTATAATTTATAGATTTAGCTAAGTTACCAAGTAAACCTTTTGTTCCTAAAGAAATATAATCTAATTCATTAATTTCTTTATTTAAGTATCTCATAAATTGTTCAATTCCTATAGTTACTTTCTCAAAACCTCTTTTAATACTTTTTGTGAAAAAAGAAACAGATAATATTGTTATTAAAATAATAAAAATAGCTAAACCTAAAATAAAAATCATTTTATCAAATTGATCTTTTTTATTATATTTATTTGTTCAATCATATCTTTTGAAATATAATCATCAATTTCTTTTAAAATATTAATTTTTTCACTAATAGTTTTAAACCAATAACTAGCTTCTATATCAAAAATAACATTTTTGTTTTCACCATAAGACAAAAGAATATCTCTCATTTTTTGAACTTCTTTAACTGAAGAATTTTGCATTTTTTCTTTTACAAACTCTTCATAATCAAAACCATAGATATAAAAATTTTCCATAAATACTGTTTGTTCATTTATAAGACTTAAAAAATTCAAAAACATACCTTCACCAAAAGTTTTATTCGTAAAAGTATTTGAACCCATAGCTCTTTCTAATCCAGCTCTTTCTTTTGCCATTAGAAAGTTGTAATAAGCTGTGAGATTATTTATTATTTTTTCATTTTCAGCAATATATGAAGAATTTGCTACAAAACTAAGTAAAGAAGAGTTTAAATTTGAGTAATAAGAAATTACATTTTTACTTTTTACTTTTAATTCATTAATTTCATTTCTTATATTTTCAATTTTCGAAAGTTCTTTTAGAACATTTTCAATATTTATTTTCCCTTGATTTGGATAATAGGAAAAATCAACTAAGTAAGTTTTAAATTCATCAATTTTATTATTTGTAAGTTCTCGTTGATTTAACAAATTCTTTTTAAATGTATCATTTTTGCTTTCTAAATAAGCTACACTTAAACCTCTTTCTTTTTGTGTTTCATGAAGGAGTAGTGAGATTTTTGTATTTAAAATTAGTAATTTTTCAACATTTTTTAGTTTTAAATCTTTTTCATATGAATCATAAATCATAAAAAAAGATAATCCTATAATAAAAATCAAAGGAAATATAGCAAGTATTTTTAACTTACTTTCAATTGATAATCTTTTTAATTTTAATAACAACATTATTTTTCCTATTTCATATTTTTGTATAAGTTTTCGTATTTTTTGATTTCTTCTGGGGAAGCCACTCTTCTACATGAGATATATCCATTTGAGCCATCACATGATTTAAAAGGAAAAACTGTTGCAAAAACCCAATAAAAACTGCCCATTCTTGTTTTATTTTTAACAAATCCCTTCCACGGTTTTCCATCTTTTACAGTCTTCCATAAATCTTCAAAAGCTGCTTTTGGCATATCAGGATGTCTTACTATATTATGAGGTTTACCTATTAGTTCTTCTAGGGAATATTCTGCAAATTTACAAAACTCATCATTTGCATAACGAATAATTCCTTTTTCATCTGTCTCAGATAATAAAAAAGAATCTAAATCTAATTTCATCTCTTTTTCCATAAATTTTCCTATTTTTTGTATTAAATTAATTTAATAATTTTTGATTAGTTATTTAATTGTGCATTGTATAATAAAAATAACTAAAATATAATATTTTAGTGTGAAGATATTGAAAAGATGGGCATAATTAATCAATAAAGTAACTATTAGCTAAAAAATTGCTTGAAGAACGATTAGCGGAAAGTAGGATTTTTGAACAGTGCCATTTAATCTTCTTGTAATTTCTTAACATCGTTTGCTACATCAGAATAGTAAAGTAGATTTTATACCCTAATAATTCCATACTAAATTAGACAACAAGCCGACTTGCTCTATAATTAGGTACTTTAAAGCGAAAAAGTTACACCTAAAACTTTCACCTACTGGGTGTAACTTTTTCTAACTCAGGATTAGATTATGGCAC
>JBGSBO010000045.1:0-15344 GCA_041730535.1 Minisyncoccia bacterium | reverse complement strand
TGGTAGGAAATATAAAAAATGCTGCTTATAATTCTTTCTTTATCAAAAAATCAATATTGATAAAAATATCACTATGGCTATTAAATATATAGGTATTTGTTTAGATTTTTACTCAATTTTTATGTGCGAAAGTTGAGTTATTTATATAAATATCAAAATGCTAATATTGGTTTAGCTTATAATTCTTATGAAATGAAAGGTGATTTTATTTTTGATAATGTATATTATTATGCTAATGATAAGCAAAGATTTCCTTCTTTAGAGCTTCATTTAAAAAATGAAGAAGACAGAATCCAAGCTGAATATGGTTTATCTTATGGAAAAAATAGCGACATAGACTATGCTTATGAATATTATGTTAATTTAGGATATAAAATATTTAAAAATAATGATTTAGTTATAAATGCTGGATATAAAAATAAAACCATTGAAATTGAAGAAGCAAGATACCAACATAAGGGACCAATTATTAGTTTAGGTGGTACATTCTAAAAATATAAAATATTACAAATTGTAATATTTTATATTCTATAAAAAAGTTTTGGATATAATAAATCAATAATATATTATTCAAGGCTTATAAATGCAAGAAATTCAAATATGGCACAATCCTAGTTGTTCGAAATCAAGAGCAGCATTAGAGCTATTAGAAAACAAAAATATAAATTCAGATGTTTTTAAATACTTAGAACAAACTCCTTCAAAAGAACAATTAATAGATGTTTTATCAAAACTAAATATGAAAGCATCACAACTTCTTAGATCTGGTGAAGATATTTATAAAGAGTTGGATTTAGAAAATATCAATGATGAAGAAAAACTGATAGATATAATGGTTTTAAATCCTATTTTAATTGAACGACCTATTATCATAAAAGGAAATAAAGCAGTGATTGCAAGACCTATTGAAAATTTAGAAGAGCTACTTAAATGATTTATGAAATAAATGAAAAACAACAAAGAATAAAATACATAAGAGTTTTAGAAAAATTTTTCACAAGAACTATTTCTTTGCTAAAGCTTGATAATTTTGATAAGGATTTATTTAAACAAAGAACTAGAAAAAATTATGAAGATTTGATTAAAACGAAAGAAATAGAGTTATATTCAGATTATTATGAAGGAATAAAAGTTTTTATAAACAAAACAATATTTTATTTAGAAGAACATACAAAATCTTTTGAAGAAGAGAGAGCTACTTTATTAAAAGATGCAAATCTTCTTCAAAAAGAAAAAAATAGTGCTAATTATAAAAAAGACAAACACAAAAATCAAAAATTCACCGATGGATATTAATGAGTCAAGAAGAGTATAAAAGTTTCAAATTATCAGGTGTTATAAAAAAAATTTTATATAAAAATGATGAAACAAAATACATAATTGCAGTTTTAGAAAATAATCAAAAAATCTGTGGTGCATATTTTGATACAGAGATTGAAAAAATAGTAGGTGAAGAGGTTATTTTAAAAGGAAATTGGATTACACATAAAAAATACGGAGTTCAATTTGAATTTGATACTTTAGAGCTAAAAGAGGCTGAAATATTCTTTTTTCTTACAAAAATAGTAAAAGGTGTTGGTAAAAAATTTGCCCATGAATTATTAGAAAAATACACAGAAGAACAACTAGTAGAAATATTAAATGATAGACCTGAAGAACTATTAGATTTTAAAGGAATAAAAGAAAAAAAACTCCTAACAATAGTTAGTTCTTGGCAAAAATTCAAACATTTACGAGAACTAGGTTCTTTTTTAGCTAAATTTGGAGTTACTTCAAATCTTATTACAAAAATATATTCAAGTTTAGGCGAAATTGATAATTTAATTGAAAAAATAAAAAATAATCCATATATTTTGATAAATATAAAAGGAATTGGATTTAAAAGAGCTGATGAAATAGCAAAATCACTGGGAATTGACCTTAGAAGTGAATTTAGAATAATGGCTTGTTTAAATTATACTTTAAGAGAATATTGTGATAATAATGGTAATTCATCAATTGATAAATTTCATTTATATAAACTTTTAGATGATTCTTTGAGATTTCATAATGAAGAATCTTTATATGAACAAGCAATTTCAAAAATGCTTGTTGATGAAGATATCTTTGTAACAAGCGAAAATAGATATGCTTTATCAATGCTTTATTATGCAGAAAAAAGAATTCTAGATTTTTTTACAAGAAGAAAAGATGAAAAAAACAGAAAAATAATAGCAACTTTTGATGAATATTTAGTAAAAAAACAAGAAACTTTAGGTTTTGAATTAAGTACGGAACAAAAAAAAGCGGTTGAATTAATAAACAACGGAGACAAAACACTTTTTTTAATAGGTTACGCAGGAACAGGAAAATCAACATCAAGTAGGGCTATTTTAGAACTTCTTGAAGAAACAATGTCTTACGATGATATTATGACTATAGCTTTAAGTGGAATTGCTTCACAACGAATCTCAGATACTACAGGTTACAACTCTTCAACAATTCAATCACTTTTAATGAAACATAAAGAGAAAGATTTTTTCCCATATAAAGCTATTTTACTTGATGAAGCATCAATGGTAAATTCTGTTACTTTTAATCAAATAGTTTCAAAAATTGATGATGATACAATCTTTATAATTGTGGGAGATGATGGTCAATTACCAGCAATTGGGGCTGGAAATGTACTTGCAGATGCAATTAAATTTGAACTTGCTCCCATTTGTAAATTAACAAAGATTTATAGACAAAATGAAAATCAAGCAATTGCTGTTATTGCAAATGATATAAGAAAAGGTGAAGTTCCTGCTTTCAAAGAAGAGTATGAGGATTTTAAATTTATTGATGTTTCTATTTCAAACTATTATTCACAAAAAAATTCTGTTTCATCAAATGATTTTGCTGATTTAAGAGGTGAAAATTCTGAATATATTTTAAATAATATTTTAAATGTATCAGCTGGTTATATTGAACAATATTATGATTTTATAAAGAAAAAAAAGATTTCACAAGCTTTGATTCTTTTTCAAGTAATTACGCCTATGAAAGCTGGAATTTTGGGGGTTGAAAATCTTAATATTCAACTTCAAAAACTTTTTAATCATACAAAAGGAAAAGCATATTCATCAAAACTTTATGAATATAAATTAACAGATAAAGTAATTCATATTAAAAATGAAAATATGAGAGCTCAAACTATGAGTATGTATAAAAGTGGTTCAAGTGATTTTTTAGAAAGAAGGGTTTATAACGGTCAATTAGGGCTTATTATAAAACTTGATTTTGAAGAAGATAAATGTATTGTTTTATATCCGAATGATGATATGGTGGTATTTTATGATTTTGAAAATGTTTATTCTTTATTATCATTAGCTTATTGTCTAACTATTCATAAAACACAAGGAATGGAGTATGAAAATGCATTAATTCCTATGAGTTTTTCTCATTATATTATGCATAATACAAAACTTTTATATACAGCAATTACAAGAGCCAAAAGAATGTGTTTTATTGTTGGAGAAGAAGAAGCTTTTAAAAGTGCTTGTAAAAAACTTGAAATAACTATTCGAGAATCGGTAATAAATGACTTATTATCAAAAAAAGTGATAAATAATAGCTTTGAAGATATAGAAAAAATTATTGTTTAACAAACATAAAAGCAACTATTTTGTATTATATATAAAATTTTTAAGAGGATAATATTTTATGATAACGTGGATGCAAAGGCATAAAAGATGGCTAGTTATTACTATTTGGATTAGTACAATTGCATTTGTCGGAGCTGGCTTTGTTGGTTGGGGTTCTTATGAATATGGAAAACAAGGTGGAGTTGTAGCAGTTGTAGGCGATAGAGAAGTGTCAGTTGAAGAATATCAACAAGAATATTCAAATCTTTATGAACAATATTCAAAGATGTTTGGTTCTATGTTCAACAAAGAGTTAGCAGAACAATTAAATTTGAAAGATGTAGCTTATAAACAAGTTGTTCAAAAGAATTTAATTTTATCTTATGCAGATTCTTTAGGGCTTGACATAACAAATGAAGATATAGCAAAAGAGTTAGTAAAATATGATGCTTTCATGAAAAATGAAAAATTTGATAAAGAAACTTATATAAAAGTTTTAAGTCAAAACAAAATGACTCCAAAAGAGTTTGAAGAGTCATTAAAAAGAGGTTTATTATTACAAAAAGTTCAAATTTTATTTGATTTAAATCCAAATAACACTGAAATTGAGAATTTAAGTAAATTACTTTTCCTAGAAGATGATATTTCAATTAAAATTCTAACTATAAATGATGTTGTGGTTGAATTAAAAGATGAAGAGTTAAAAAAATACTGGGAAGAAAATAAAAATTCTTATATGTCAGAAGTTTCTTATGACTTAGAATTAAAAGAAATTCCTTTAATAGCATCTAATTCAAGTGATGAAGATATTATGGCTCATTATGAAAAATTTAAAATTGATTATAAACATGAAGATGGGAAAATAAAATCTTTAGAAGAAGCTCGTGAGCAAATCAAAAAAGATTTAGATGAAAAATTTACAAAAACAGAAGCTTTAAAAATTTATCTAAAAATTAAAAAAGATGAAGATAAATTAGAAACAAAAGTAAATTATACTGAATCGAAACTACCATATTTAGCTGATAATAATTCAAAAATATTAGAGTCAAAAGAGGGCGAAATTGTAAAACCATTTTTTGAAAATGATAAATATTTAATTATTAAATTAAATAAAAAGAATATTTCAGTTCCATTAACATATGAAGCTGCCTTAAATGGTGTAAAAGCTGATTATGAAAAAATATTAAAAGAGAAAAAATTGAATGAGTTAGCAAATACTCAATTAAAAGATTTTTCTGGTGTTGATATTTTAGGGGTTACAAGAGAGTCAATTACTAAAATTACTGGTTTACAAGAACAAGAAGCAGCTAAATTTTTAAATCAATTATTCTCTTCAACTAAAAAAGAAGGAATAGCTAAGTTAGATAATAAAGTTGTTTTATACAGAATTAATAACTCAAAAATTCCGCAATATGATAAAGCAAAAGATGAAGTTGTAAAAGGTACAATAAAACAACTTCAAGAGGAAGAATTAATGACAAATTTATTAAAAAGATTAGAAAATACTTTTGAAATTCAATCTTCACTTCAAGAAAAGGAGTAATAATTGAATAATACTTTTTTAGCAATTGATATAGGTTCATCTAGTATAACAGCAGTTATTGCAAAGCATGACTTAGAAAATAATATTAATATTTTGGGTACGGGTATTCAAAAAAGTAACGGAATTAACAAAGGTTTAATTATCAATATAGAAGAAGCATCAAAGTCGATTAAGGATGCTGTTTCTATTGCTAAAAGAACTACAACTGAAATGGTAGATACAACAGTTGTATCTGTTTCAGGTTCTTATTCAAAGAGTATAAGAAGCTCAGGTTCTGTAAATGTTCCAAATGGGCTTATTACGGAAACAGAAATTAATCAAGTTATGCAAATGGCTTTATATAATGCAACTATTGTTCCTGAATATGAAGTTGTTCATGTTGTTCCAATATTTTTTAAAGTAGATGATTCAGTTGAAGTTGATAATCCTTTAAATATGAATGGTTCAAGACTTGAAGTTTCTGTTTATATAGTAACAGCAAAAAGAACTGCATTAACAAATATTAAATCTGCACTTAAAATTTCAGGTATTGAAGTTGTTAAGTTCGTTTTAGATTCATATGCAGCAGCACTTGCTGTTCTTGATGATCAACAAAAGAAATTTGGTGCTATTGTAATAAATTTAGGTTCTACTACAACAGAATTTGTTTATTACAAAGGTAATTCTATTATTTTTAATGGATTTATTCCTGTTGGTTCCAATCATATTACAAATGATTTATCAGTAATGTTACACACTCCACCAAATGCTGCTGAAAAAATAAAACTTGAATACGGTTCATTGGTTAGAAATTATTCTCCTAATAATGATTTAGGTGTTACAAAAGTTAAAATTCCAAGAATTGGCGATGAAGATAGTATTTCAGAAGTTGCCCTTGATTATATTCAAACTATTATTCATGCACGTGTTGAAGAGGTTTTAGTTTTAGTTAAAAATAAACTGAAAAAAAGCGGTTTAATGGATAATACAGGTTCTGGAATTGTAATTACAGGTGGGATGAGTTATCTTGATGGAATTAAAAAACTAGCAGAGAAAATTTATGACGGAATTCCAATTAGTGTTAGTAATCCAAAAAATATCAAAAATGGTTTTATGAGTTTTGATGAAGCAAATATGGCAACAATTGTTGGATTATTATTGTATTCATTGGGAACTAATAGAAGTTATCAATTAGATTCTAGTAAAAAGCTTATTAAACCAGTTAAAAATGATAGAATCGTAGAACAAAAGATTTCAGTAGTTAGTAATATGACTGAAAAACAAAGTAGTTCAGATCATATAAAAGAACATATACAAATAAAAGACAACTCAACAGTTTTAACACCTTTAATTAGAGATAAGAAAAAAGGCGTTTCAAAATTCTGGAGTAAAGTATCGGAGTGGTTTTAATGGAAAATTTATTTAGAGTAGATGATATAAAAGTGGATATGCCAAGTAAAGTTTTATCTGACAATGTTGCGAAAATTGCAGTAATTGGTGTTGGTGGTGGTGGTTGTAATATGATTAATCACATGATAAATGAAGGCTCTCATAAAATTGACTTAATTGCTGCTAATACAGATTTACAAGTATTACATATTTCAAAAGCCCCAAAAAAGATACAATTAGGACTTAAACTTACTAAAGGTTTAGGTGCTGGAATGAAACCAGAAGTTGGACGTGATTCTGCAGTTGAAAGTTATGAAGAAATAAAAGCCACTTTAAAAGGTGCGGATATTATTTTTATTGCTGCTGGACTTGGTGGTGGAACTGGAACAGGAGCTGCTGCAATTATTGCAAAAGCTGCAAAAGAAATAGGTGCATTAACTGTTTCTGTTGTTACAAAACCATTTTCTTGGGAAGGTAAAAAAAGAGCTGGATTGGCTAATCTTGGGCTTGAAGAACTTAAAAAAGTAAGTGATTCAATAATTATTGTACCAAATGATAGATTATTAGAAATCATTGATGAAAGCGTTGGTATGAAAGATGCTTTTAAAATTATTGATAATATCTTATATCAAGCTGTAAATGGTATGAGTGAAGTGATTTTAAATCCAGGAAATTCTGATATTAATACAGACTTTGCTGACGTTAAAACTATTATGCAACACAAAGGTATGGCATTAATGGGAATTGGTCGAGCAAAGGGTGAAAATGCAGCTCAAAGAGCTTTAGAAGATGCTATTGATTCTCCTTTACTTGATAAAGTTTCTTTAAATGGAGCAAAAGGTATTTTGATTCACTTTAATATTCATCCTCAAGTTTCATTATTTGCAATTAATGATGTAATGGGAACTATTAATGATAGAATGGATTCAAACGCTGAGATTATTTTTGGAACGACATCTGATAGTACTTTAGAAAAAGATGAAGTAAAAATTACAATAGTTGCTACTGGATTTGAATCAAAAAATGATGAAATTGAAGAGCCTAGTGAAGGTGTTGAAGAAAATAATAATCAAAATGCAGTTGCACTTGATAGTGAAACGTATTTGGATGTTCCTCCTTTAATGAGAGACTACGTAGTTCAGTATCAGTTGAACTAAAAAACTACTCACAATAAAACTTTTGTAATACTATTTAAGTATTACAGAAGTTATTCTACTTTATATATTACAGATTTATCTCTTCCTGTATTTTTTGCTTCATATAAAGTATCTGCTTTTTTAAATAGTGTTTCTACTGTATCACTTTTTTGGAAATCTGAAATTCCCAATGAAATAGTTTTATGTCCAATTTCGTCAAATTTGAACTCTTTTATTAATATTCTTAATTTTTCTGCTAATACAAATGCATTTTCTTTTGTTGTTTTTCTGCAAATAATCAAAAATTCTTCTCCACCATATCTTCCAAAAATATCAGTATTTCTTATATTTTCTAAAATTATTTTAGAAATAGAAGTTAATAAATTATCTCCAGCTAGATGTCCAAAAGTATCATTTACTATTTTAAAATGGTCAATATCAACTATAATTAGAGATAAATCTTCATTATGTCTATTGGCAATTTCAATTTCGGTTTTTAGAAAATCATCTAACATTCTTCTATTATAAATATTAGTTAATTTATCAATAGTAGCTATTTTTTCTAACTCTTTTTTATCTGTTACATCTACACTAATAGATAGAAAATTTTCTATGTTTTTATTTTCTTCGTTTATTTTTGGAATTATTGTTTGTTCTAGCCAATACTCTTCACCATTTTTCTTTTTATTTTTTATAATTCCTGTCCAAGTTTTTTGTTCTAAAATTGTATCCCATAACTCTTTGATAATTTGCTTATCTCTTTGGGGATGTTTAATTATAGAAATTTCTTTTCCAAGTAATTCTTCTTTTGAATAACCACTTATTTTTTCAAAAGCACTACTTACTTCAACGATTGTACTATCAGGTCTAGTCGTAGTAGTAATCACATATTTATCAATTATTGATTTGAACTCTTTTAGTCTATTATTAGCTTTATATAGCTTTCTTTGGATTTCAATTGGAGTTTTAGATACAAAAATAGCCATAATTAAACTTAAAAGTAGAGTAAGTACAAATACTATTATTAAAGTATTTGTTTTATCTTTTATTAACTCTTGTTTGTAATCTGATTTTGTTTTTAAAAACATAATTGATTCATCTTCATTTTTTAAAATATTTTTTAATGAATAGCTAAAAACTTCTTTAGATTCCAAACCATCTGGAAAGTCTTCTTTTATATCTCTTTGAATATTTGTATATTTATTAAATGAAAATTGACTATTTGGATGTAAGATATAATTTTGATTTTTATCAATTATATAATGTTCAAAGATAGTTGAATTACCAATTACTCTGAATAAATCATTTAGTAATACATTAATTATTACTATTCCTTCGAATTTATCTTTATCAAAAATTGGCATTCCAATTCTAAAAGTAGGTTTATATGGAACTTCTATTTTCCCATTTTCTATATTTAAATCAAAATTTGAGTGCCAAATTTCATTTTTATTCATTTTTGATAATATTTTGAAATAATCTCTTTGACTTTTATTTTGAAGTTGTGATTTGTCTACAATATAAGGTTCTTCTTCTGATGAATCTCTATTTATTCTAATAATTTCTAAACCATCTTTATTCAGTAATCTTGTTTGCATAATCGTATTATTACTATTTGCTATTGCAAAAAAGATTTCTCTAACTTCATCTTCTTTATTTGACTTTTTAGATGTTATATATTCATTAACTACTCGATTATTAGCCAGAGACTTAATTATGTTATCCATATTTTTAATTGCATTTATCAAAATATTTTCATTTTTTATTTTAAATATTTCACTAGCTTTTCTTTCTAATGATTTATTTATTTCATTTACTTGTAAATAATAATTTATTGTTGCTCCACATAAAGAAATTAGTAATCCAAAAACAATAAAATAGATTGTAAATAATTTATGAAAATTTTGTTGACTCAAAATGGTATCCTTAACTTATAATTAAATCTGAAAATCAATAGGTTTATTTTTATCTATATCATCCCACTCAAAAATAAAACACATTGGTAATTTATTATATTTGGCCAAAATATTTCCAGCAATAACAGCTGAGATAAAAATAGAAACAATTGCAAGAGCCGATGAAAATGCCAAAGTTGAAAGTCCTGTTAATCCTTGTCCAACAGTACATCCAATAGCTAAAATTCCACCTGTTCCCATTAAAGCTCCACCAATCATATTGTATTTTACTTTATTTATATTTTGTCCTGAAGTACATCCAAAACTATATTTTTTATTAATAAAAGACATAACAAAAGTTCCAATTAAAACACCAATAACCATAGTTATTCCAAAAGATAACTCATTTACTTCATAATATGTAAATAACTCCAAAGTTTTAGCAGTTGGATAAACAAAACTAATTCCTGAAAGTGCTATTTCTCGCTCCATACTATCTTGACCTATAAAACCTGTTACAAACCAAGCAATACTTACTAAAAGTCCCACTAAAAAACCATCAACCAAAGAGAATAGTCTTTTTATTTTTTTTATTATAAATAATAATATAGTCACTAAAATAGCTAAAACAACAAAGATATTCATTTGAAAATTTTGTAATTTTGCCGAAATTTCTATCAACAAACTATTATTTACAAATGGGTCTAAAACACCATACAGTAAGCCTTTTGTCGTAGCATAAGCAAAAATAGCTATAAATATTAAAGTAATTAAAGCATTTGAATCACCTTGTGCATATTTCACTAAACTTCTACTACTACAACCATCTGCTATCATCATTCCTGTTCCAAATAATATTCCACCTGCAATTATTGCAAAATAGTTAATATTACTTTTAAAATAATTGGATTGTGTTAAATCAATTGCAAAATAATTTGCCATAATAGTTGTAGAAATTATGGCAACAATCATTGCCATAATAACAGAAGCACCTCTTTTTGTAGATTTTGTAAGAATATAATCTTTTATTGAACCACTAAAACAAAATTGTTTTTTTTGTGCAATTACACCAAAAGCAATTCCTATAAATAATCCTAAAATATTAACTATTTCGTAAGTTTCTAAATCAAACATTTTTATACATCATCCTCATCATCTGTCATATCTTCCAAATCTTGAAGAATTTTAAGTGCATCTTCTTCTGATAATATCTTTTTTTCAATATGTGTTATTACTTCATCATAATACTTTTTTACATCAAGAATATAATCTAATTCTATCTCTAAATCTCCGTTATTTTTTTGTTTTCCTATAAGTTTTTTTATTGTTTTAATTTCTTCATTTACTTGAATTAAAACTTCGGTTTTTAATAACTTTTCTAACTCTTCTATTTTATTCATAATTATTTCCTTTTATTTTATGTGATTGTTTACTGTATTTGGAATAACTGTTCCACGGGCTTGATATTTTAATGCATCAGGATAAGTTTTATAGTGATTTCTTACTATTTGAGCTAATTTTTCTTTCGTTTTAATACTTATTTCTCCGTTATTATCAATATTGTTAATCATATTTTTTAATAATTCATCTTGTGGAGTTTCCATTTTTATAAGCCAATTTTGTAATAATTTTCTATTTACAAATTTAGGCAAAGAACCCATAATTCCTAAATCATTTTGATTATGTATTAAAAGCCCTGATGTTGTACCTCTATCTAGGGTTAAAACTTGAAAAAGATATAAAGTGTGATAATCAAGTTGTTGCTTAATATCTTGAACACTAAATGTTTGTCTTGTTTTAAATGCATTTGCAATAATATCTATATATGTATCAATAACTGCTTTTCCAAACTCCAAAGCAAAATCAAAATCTTTTTGTTTATCTTTTGTTTTATAATTTTCCAAATAAAAGTGAGAAACACCTCTGTGTTTATTTAAAGCTGGAATAAAAAAGTATTTTTCACCTTGTTTTGTTCCTTCTTCATAGTTTTCTTTTGAGATTTTTTTTAAGCATTCATCAAATACTTTTTTATCTTCATTATTTTTAATACTTGGATTTAAATCAGCCATAATTCTCCAATATGAATTTCCATCTCTTAGAGTTGTTAAACTAATATGTATGTGAATTGATGGAACATTTGGATTTTTAGGATGAATAATTGTTGAAATTGCTGTGGCACTTTGTAAGTTTTTATTAGGAATTAAATCATAATGAACTTGCGAAATATTTACACTTGCACGATTAAATAAAACTTCATCCCTTGCTTCAAATCTGCTTCCACCTCCACAAGTTCCATTTTCTCTTAACCAAATAATTTCTTCAAATTTTTTATTTTCTCCTAAAATAGTACTTAATTCATCTAGTTTATCTACAAATCTTTTTTGTAAATTTTTAACTAATAAATATGCTTCTATAGCTTCTTCAGCCTTTGCCATAATCATTTTCATATATAAATAACCTTCAAAATTTTCTTTATTCTAACCAAAAAATAATAAATATTTTAGATGTATTTGTTTAGACTGGTGATAATTAAAAGAAAATATGATTTAATTACAAAATGCAAAAAAAGGATTCCCATGCAAAAAATTTTAAACTGTATAAAAATAAATGAGTTAATAGTAACTTCAGGTCAACCAAAAGTTGAAGAGTTTGAAATTATTGCAAAAGATGGTTTTGAAGTAGTTATAAATTTATCTATGTATAAAACTTCTAATTCAATTGAAAATGAAGACAAAATAGTTACAGATTTAAATATGAGTTATTTTCATATTCCTGTCAATTTTGAAAATCCAACATTAAGTGATTTAAAACTTTTTTTAAATATTTTACAAGCTCTTGGCGCAAATAAAGTTTGGATTCATTGTTCTAAAAACTATAGAGTAAGTGCTTTTATGTATGTTTATCATAAATATATTTTAAAAACATCATTTGAACAAATAGATTTGTCAATATTTGAAATATGGAATCCCTCTGCTAAATGGCAAGAAATAATGAAAGTTAGTTTAGAAGATTTGTATAAAGCCTAAGTGTTTTTCATATTGATAAATCCTATTCTTATCATATTTTTGATAGTATATAAGCCTTAATTTACACACAAAAGATTGGAATTAGTTTGAAAATAGAGACAAAAGTAGAGAAATTTAATGAACATTTATATCTAGAAAGCGGAAGACTTTTAGAGTCTTTTGAAATTATTTATGAAACTTATGGTGAATTAAATGAAGATAAATCAAATGTTATTATTATTTGTCATGCATTATCAGGAAGTCATCATGCAGCTGGACGTTATGCAAATGAAGCAAAAGCTGGATGGTGGGATAAATTCATAGGTGATGGAAAAGCTATAGATACAAGAAAATATTTTGTTATTTGCTCAAATAACATAGGAAGTTCTTATGGTTCTACAAATCCTATGAGTATAGACCCATCAACTAAAAAAGAGTACAGATTAAAATTCCCAGTTCTTGCTATTTCTGATGTTGTAAAAGCACAAATGAAACTTTATAAAAGATTAGGTATTTCAAATGCAGTGGCTGTAATTGGTGGAAGTATGGGTGGAATGCAAGCCCTTTGTTATGCAATAGAATTTCCAACTTTTGCAAAAGATATTATAGCTCTTGCAACAACAGCATATACAAGACCTTGGGCAATTGCTTTTAATAAAATAGGAATTGAAGCTATAAGACATGACCCTGTATTTAAAAATGGAAATTATAAAAAAGATGATCCAAAAGCATTAGGACTTCCTGGTTTGGCTGTTGGAAGAATGGCTGGATTGATTTGTTATTTAAGTCCAACACTATTTAACAATAAATTTGGACGAGATTACTCATCAACTGATGGATTATACGAACTATTTGGAAGATTTGAAGTTGAAAAATATTTGGAATACAACGCATATAGTTTTCCAAAAAATTTTGACCCACTTTCATATTTGTATATTTGTAAAACAATGAATATCTTTGATGCAGGAAGAAATAAAGATAAATTATCTGATTCTTTTGATAAAGTTCAAGCAAATCTACACTTAGTAGCATTTAGTGATGATATGCTATTTTTTCCTGAAGAAATGGAAGAAATAAGAGATATCATGGTAAAACTAGGACGTGAAAAACAAGTTACATATAAACTGGTTCAAAGTGAATCTGGACATGATTCATTTTTAGTTGAAGTAGAAAAATTTGAAAATCACGTAAGAGAAATATTAAAGGATAAATAAATGTTAGAAATAAAAGATATAGAACAATCAAATTTTGAAGAAAAAATTTTCAAAGCAAAAGAGCTTTTAGAAAAACTATCAAATCCACAAATCACATTAAGCGATTCTATTCAAGTGTATAAAACAGGTGTAAAAGAGTTAGAAGATGCTCAAAAACTTCTTGATGAAGCAAAACTTATGTTTTCAACTGCTAATAAAGAATAAATATAACAAATTGAGATATTTTTTACTCATTAAAAAATATTTGATAAACTTCTTCAATAAATAAGGAGAAGTTTATGAAATCTATCAAACAACTAGAAAATATAGACAAACCAAGAGAAAAACTCATCAAAAAAGGTGAAAATGCACTAAAAGATTATGAACTTTTAGCTGTACTTTTAGGAAGTGGAGTTCAAGGAAAAGATGTAATAAAACTATCCCATGAAATTATAAAACTTTTTGAAGAGGATTTTGAAAATCTAAGCTTAGAAAAATTATCTTCAATTCATGGTTTAGGTCTAGCCAAAGCCTCACAAATTCTAAGCTCAATCGAATTATCCAAAAGATACCTAATCAAACAAAATAAAAAAATAACATCAACAAAAGATGTTTATGATGAACTAAAAGAGTATCACAATAAACAACAAGAGTATTTCCTTGCTTTATATCTTGATGGTGCAAATCATCTAGTCCAAACAAAAGTTATCACAATAGGAATACTAAATCAAAGCCTAGTTCACCCAAGAGAAGTATTTTCTTACGCAATCGAAAAAAGATGCGCAAGTATAATCGTAGCCCACAATCATCCAAGCGGAATTTTGGAAGCTAGTAATGAAGATATAAATGTCACAAAAAGACTAAAAGAGAGTGGAAAAATACTAGGAATCGAACTACTTGACCATTTGATAATCACAAATAATGGGTATTTGAGTTTGAAAGAAGAGGGTGTTTTGTGATGTTTTTAGATAATGAAGAAGAAATATTCAATCAATGGAATGAACTAAAAAAAGATATTCATAAAAGTAAAAGAAAATTAGGTATAAAACCAAGAGAAATATTTTGGGCAAGAATTGGCCAAAATATAGGAAGTGAAGAGTATGGAAAAGACAAGAATTTTGCAAGACCAATACTTATTATAAGAAAAATAACAAATGATTTATTTATAGGTATTCCTCTCACAAGTACAATAAAAAATGATTATTATTTTCATACTTTTACTTATGATAATAAGCAAAATGGATTGACTCAAAACAGTGCTATGATTTTGCAGTTAAAAGTTCTTAGTATAAAAAGATTGATGAACAAAATAGGGATTGTAAATAAAGAAGATTTTGAAAAAATTATTGAAAAATCTAAGAATTTGATTAGCCCCACTTAAAATAAGTGGGTGTGCCCGAAGGCGAATTATGAAAGTATTTTATCATAGATAGTCATTTTTGTCAAATTGTTATAAGCTCCCAAATAAATCCATAGTACAATTTCTGCTCTTTACTTGTAAAAAAATATCAATTTTTTCAGAATAAAAATACTAAATTAGGCTATAAAATTATACTTCACATTTTTTGACTCCAATTTTAATGAGATATTGGTACTTTT
>JBGSBO010000044.1:0-15465 GCA_041730535.1 Minisyncoccia bacterium | reverse complement strand
CAATGGAAGAATGCACAAATGAGAAAATGATGGTTATTAAATCTTCTGTTTTATAAATAGAATAAAAAGAACCATTTAAAGCTAAGGTGTTAAATCCTTAGCTTTTTTTATTTATAAATATTAGGAATTTTAATGATTTGGCAAAAGATTATAGAAAATGAAAAACAAAAAGATTATTATCAGAAATTAGAAAAAGAGATAAATAAAAGATATGAAAACAGCAGAGTTTTTCCAGAAAAACAAAATATCTTTAAAGCTTTTAGTTTAACACCAATAGAAAATCTAAAAGTAGTGATTTTAGGACAAGACCCATATCATGGTTTTGGTCAAGCTCAAGGATTATCGTTTTCAACTCCTATAAATATAAAAAATCCCCCATCAATGATGAATATTTTAAAAGAGATAAAAGAAGATTTACAAAAAGATTCTGTTTGTATAAATGGTGATTTAACTCCTTGGGCAAAAGATGGAGTATTACTTTTAAATACCATTTTAACAGTTGAAGAATCACTCCCAAAATCTCACCATAATCTTGGTTGGGAAATTTTTACTGATAATATAATCAAATATATAAATGATAATTGCGAGGGAATAGTATTTTTACTTTGGGGAACTCCAGCTATTTCTAAATCAAAATTGATTGATATAAAAAAACATCATATTTTAAGTGCTCCACATCCAAGTCCACTTTCATCTTATCGTGGATTTTTTGGTTGTAAACATTTTTCTAAAACAAATGAAATTTTAAGGAATTTAGGAAAAAAAGAGATAATTTGGTAAAAGTATTTTAAGAAAAAATACTTTTAACTTTTGATTTCATTTTAGATAAAGATAGTTTCATTGCTGAATATATCATTATCTTTGCAGCATTTTTCCATCTTGGTTTTTCATAACATGGTGTCGGGCAAGTTCTACATCTAGGTTTTATTTCATGTTGGCAATGTTGAAGTCTTTCAAATGAATAATTTATTGCATCATGACATTCAGAGCATAAACATAAATCTAATTTAAAATCTTTTTCTTTATATTTTAAAGTAACATTTTTATTTTCTAAATTTTGATGTTTATCTTTACAGTAAAGCTCAAAGAAACTTTTTAAAGTATTTATTTCAATTTCAAATTTTTCACTTGTCATTTTTCACACTTTTATAGTAATATAGGGTAAATATTATCCTATTTAACTTTATTTTTTAAAATTTTTACATAAAATACAAAAATATACATTGATAATAATCAACAAAAAGAGAAAAAATGGAAAAAACAGGATTAGAAGATTTTTATTTCTTTAGTTTTCTTAAAGAAGATGAACTAAGAAGATTAAAAGAAATTTCTATAAAAAAACATTTCAACAAAGATGAGATTCTTTTTTACAAAGGTGATGAAGCAAAGTATTTGCATTTATTAATAAAAGGAATAGCAAAACTTTATACCTATGATCATAAAGATAATGAGGTTGTTATTCATAATTTAATGGCACCATCATTAATAGCGGAAATTGTAAATTATGAAGAATTAAAATTCCCAGCAAATTGTTCTTTTGAGACAAAAGCTGAAGTTTTATTAATTGATTATGAAAAATTTAAAAAAGAATTTTTATTAAAACCAGAAATTTCAATCTTTTTTATTAAATCATTAACAAAAAAAATAAAAGCATTAGAAAGTTTTATAAACTACAATATAAGTTCTAATAGTATAGAAAAAATAGCTAAATTTTTATTTGATAATGAGGCAATATTAATAAATTTAAAACAAGTAAAAATAGCTCAAATATTAAATATAACACCCGAAACTTTCTCTCGAAAACTAGCTAAACTTAAAAATGAAAAAGTTATACAAAATGAAAAGGGTTATATAAAAATTTTAGATCATGAGAAATTAAAAGATTATATTAGTTATTAAAAGAAAAAAAAGAGTTTTAATCCTCTTCTTTTTTCGTGTCTTTTTTTAATCCTTTTAAAAGAATAAATGTATTTTTTTTATTAATTTTATCAAGTTGAATTAAGATAAATGTAACAACAAAAACATTTAAATGAATCATTGCTTCACTAAGCGGAAGATAAATAAATAAAACCCCTACAATTAGAATAAAAACTGGAGTTAAAAGTTTTGCAAAAGCATCTGCTTTTTCAGATTTTTCTTTATATTCTTTTTTATTTTCTATAATATATGAAATATCATCTGTTGTTAGTTGATTTTCATTTTTTAATCCATCTAACTTTTGTATAACTTCAATTCTTTTTTTATGTTTTAGATAATTGAAAATTAGAATACCAACTAAAATTATTGAAAGAATATTTGAGATTATTTCTAGTGGAATTTCATTTAACATATTTCTCCTTATTATTTTTTATTTAAGATTATCATTATTATATATAAGTATTTATTTAAAATAGATTGATAATATCTATTATATATAAATAACTTTTAAGTTAATTTATATATAATAAATTAAATTATTTAGAAGGAGTGAAGAATGAAAAAGATTGTTGCATTATTGATTTTAGGTGTTTCTTTTATGTTTGCTGCATTAAATTTACAAACAGCTACAAAAGAAGAATTAATGGGGATTAAAGGTATTGGCGATAAAAAAGCCGAGCAAATTCTTGAGTATAGAAAAACAAATAAAATCAATTCTCCTGAAGATTTGAAGAATATAAAAGGTTTTGGTGATAGTATAGTTTCAAATATAAAAAAAGAAAGTGGAACTGCTAAAGAAGAAGTAAGTAAAAAAGAAAATTTACCACCAAAAAAATAAGCCTAAAGTAAGGGGAAAGCCCTTACTTTGGTTTTTACTTCAATTATGATAGAATCCCATAAAAATTCTCTAAGGGTCTATTTTGAAGTTTTCTGTCAATGATACTTGCCCTTGTGGCTCACAAAAAAAATACAAAAAATGTTGTAAACCTTTTCATGATAATATAACTTTTCCAAAAACAGCACTTGAATTAATGAAATCAAGATATTGTGCGTTTGCCGTAGAAAAAAGTGAATATATAATTTCTACAACTCATAAAGATAATGTGGATTTTAAAAATGATATAAAATCTTGGACTAAAGATATTTTAGATTTTTCTAAAAATACAAAGTTTGAAAAATTAGACATTTTAGAGTTTATAGATGGACAAACGCAAAGTTTTGTGACCTTTAAAGTTACTTTATTTCAAGATGGAAATGATGCTTCATTTTGTGAAAAAAGTAGATTTTTAAAAATAGATGAAAAATGGCTTTATATTGATGGCCAATTTATAGATTAAGGATAAAAATGAAAATATTATTTTCCCCAAGTGAAACAAAAATATCAGGTGGAATTGAAAAATCATTTGATAAAAGTAGTTTTATTTTTCCAGAACTATTTAATAAAAGAATGGTAATTGTAAATCAATATAAAGATTTTGTTTTAAATGCACCAAATGAACAGTTGATAAAACTTTTTGGAACAAAAAAAGAGGATGTAATAAAACAGTATTCACAAGATTTATCAAAAAGTAAAATAATGAAAGCAATTAATAGATATGATGGTGTGGCTTTTGATTATTTAGAGTATTCAAAATTAAATAAAAATGAACAAGATTATATTGATGATAATGTATTGATTTTTTCAAATCTTTTTGGACCTATTAGTTCAGGTGATTTAATCCCTGACTATAAACTAAAACAGGGAGAAACTTTTAATAATCTAAAAATAGAGAAATTTTATAATGATAACTTCTCTCAAATCTTAGATGAATACTTACAAAATGAAGATATTATAGATTTACGTGCTGGATTTTATGAAAAATTCTACAAAATAAATAAACCATATACAACTATGAAATTTATAAAAGATGGTAAAGTGGTGAGTCATTGGGCAAAAGCTTATAGGGGAATTATTCTGAAACTGCTTTCTATGAATAAGATAAAAACAATAGATGAATTAATGAGTATGCAAATTAATAATCTAAAAATTGAAGAAATAAAAAAACAAAACAACAAAACTGAAATAGTTTATTCTATAATCTAAAAGGTTAACAATATGCTAAATAATAAACCAGTAGAAGCTTATTTACTTGATAAAAAAGGGAAAGCTTTAGAGCTAAGTTATGAAGAGATTGATAGTGCAAATAGAACAGATAAAATTTTATGGGTTCATTTTGATTATTCAAGTCCTGAAGCTATTCATTGGATTACAAATAAAAGTAATATAGATTCAATTGCTATAGATGCGCTTTTAACAGAAGAAACAAGACCTAGAACTACAATTTTAGATGATTCATTATTAATAGCTTTAAGAGGTGTAAATCTAAATCCAAATTCTAAACCTGAAGATATGGTTTCAATTCGTTTATTTATTTCTCCAAATTTAATAATTAGTACTAGAAAAAGAAATCTTTTATCTATAGGGGAATTACAAGAAAGTTTAGAAAAAGGTGTTGGACCAAAAAGTTCTTCGGAGTTTTTGATTGATTTAACATATAGAATAACATCTCGAATGGAAGATATAATAGGCCAAATAGAAGATAGAGCTGATTTTTTAGAAGAAAATATTATTGATTCAAGTGATGTTAAATTTAGAAATGAAATTTTATCAATTAGAAGAGAATCCATAATTTTAAGAAGATATCTTTTCCCACAAAAAGAAGCTATGAATAAACTATATCATGACAAAATTACTTGGATAAATGAGTATGAAAGATTAGAATTAAGAGAAACAAATGACCAATTGATGAGACATATTGAGGAACTTGATACAATAAGAGATAAGGTAGCTTTAATTCAAGAAGAGTTGTCAAATATGCTTAGTGATCAAATGAATAAAAAAATGTACGTACTTTCTATTATTTCAGCAATATTTTTACCCCTTACTTTTTTAACAGGACTTTTAGGAATAAATATAGGTGGAATACCTGGAGCTCAAAGTGATAATGCTTTTTTAATATTTTCTTTAATGTTAGTGGCAATTGTTAGTATCCAATATATAATATTCAAAAAGAAAAATTGGCTTTAATATGGCGAATATAAGAGAATCACAAATCACAAAAGAGTATTTTTTAGGAATAATCTCAGATTTTAAAAATGACAAATATGAAGGTCATCCTTATGATTTAGCCCAAGAATTGTTGGACTTAAGAGAGATAAGTGAAGATGATTATGAATTTATATGTAAAAAAATGCCTATTGAATTATTTGCTGAAATTTTATGTGAAATGCCAAACTATATTCAAGAAGAAATCTCGGATATTTTAAGTGATAATAAAATTGCAAATATTACTTCTAAAATGGATAGTGATGATGCAAGTATGCTTATTTATAATATTTCACAAAATAATGAAGAAATAGCAGAAACAATTCTTTCAAAATTAAATGAAAAAGATAAAGAAATAATAAGACAACTAAATTCTTATGAAGAAGATCAAGCTGGTGCTTATATGCAAAATGAGCTATTTAAAGCCTCTTTGGATGAAAAAATAGGAGATTCATTAAAAAGGCTAAGAGAGTTAAAACAAAATGATATTTTGGACAATATTTTTCATGCTCATATAGTGACAAGTGATGGAAAATTTATAGGTTCAATTGGTTTAGAAGAGCTTATATTATTTGAACATGATTTAAAGTATAAAGATATTCCAGAAGAAAAGTTTACAAATTATAGTTTAAATGATAAAGAAGATATTGAAGATGCTGTTGATATGTTTACAAACTATAATTTAAGTGCATTGGCTGTTGTTGATTCTGATAATAAACTTCTTGGCCGAATCACACATGATGATATCCATGATATTATTCAACAAATAAATACTAAACAACTTTATAGTCTAGCAGGGGTTAGTGATGATGCGGAGCATGAAGAGAGTATTTATTTAATTGGAAGAAATAGAGCTATCTGGCTTGGAATAAACCTTGTTACTGCTGTTTTAGCTTCTTTGGTTATTGGTATTTTTGATGCAACAATTCAATCTTTAGTAGCACTTGCTATTTTAATGCCAATAGTAGCTTCAATGGGTGGAAATGCTGGAACTCAAACTTTAACAGTAACAGTTAGACAAATGGCTTTAGGTGAAATAGATTATCAAGATGCAAAAAAGATTATATATAAAGAGGTTGTTATCTCTTTGGTTAATGGAGTCCTTTTTGCAACAATAATTGGAGTGGTTGCATACTTATGGTTTGGTTTACCATTGCTGGGAGTTGTAATTGGTATATCTATGATAATAAATCTTTTTAGTGCAGGTTTTTTTGGTGCAGTGATTCCAATTATCTTACAAAAAAAAGGAATTGATCCAGCTATTGGTTCAACGGTAATTTTAACAACAGTTACAGATGTAGTAGGATTTTTTAGTTTCTTAGGTTTAGCAACGCTTATTTTAATATAATAGAAGAAATTTATCTTCTATTATATTTTATGGATGAATAAAGTGAAAGTAGTATAAAAACAATACCAATAAGTCCTGTAATTGCTTCAGGTATATGAAATTTAATATTTAAAAGCATAATAAAAGCTAATATTCCAATAGCATAATGAGCGCCATGCTCTAAAAATACATATTCATTTAAAGTCTCTTTTTCAACAAGATATATAGTAATTGATCTTACAAATAAAGCTCCAACACCAAGTCCTACCATTATGATTATGATATCTTTAGTAATTGCAAAAGCTCCAATTACTCCATCAAAAGAAAATGATGCATCTAAAACTTCCAGATAAATAAATCCTCCGATACTTCCTGTTTTTATAATATTTCCAACATCTTTGGCACGATTTTCCAAGAAATAACATAAAAGATGAATTGATAAATATACTAATATTCCCCAAGTTCCTGCTGTAAAGAAAACCATTTTTTCTGAATCTTCAAGTAAAAAAGAGAAAAGATAAAGAAAAAGGATCGAAGTAATATATGCTGAAAATTTTGTTTTTCCTATTGTTGAAAGTTTTTGTTCAAACTTTCCTATCCAAAATAGCTCCCTTTCTTCATCAAATAAGAAATTTAAAAATACCAAAAGTAAAAACATACTTCCAAAAGCAGAAACTTCAATATGGTGAGAAATAAGCTTTTGTGAATATTCTTGAGGATTATTTAAAGCTAAAGACCATACTTCAAAAATACTAAGATTTGCCGTAAATGCAACAATTAATAAAGGAAATAATAATCTCATTCCAAAAACTGCAACAAGCATTCCTATTGTTAAAAACATTCTTTTCCAAAAATCATTCCAATGTTTTAGAATTGAAGCATTTACAATTGCATTATCAAAAGATAAAGAAACTTCCATTAAAATCAAAATAACAGTAAGCCATAACATATTTAAAGATAAACTTATTCCACCTTGATTGTATCCATGATAAATAATAAAACACAAAATAAAGAAGGTAATAATAAAGGAGTATTTAAAATATTTCATACTGCAGGACCTTTTTTTATGTGTATATCCATTTGAGGAAATGGTATTTCTATATTATTTTCTTGTAAAGTTTTATAAATAAAAATCAAGAAATCTGACATATTTGAAGAACCAACTCCATTTTCATCGGGATTTTCACTAATCCACGCAAGTAACTCAAAATCAATTGAACTAGTACCCATTAAAGTCATTCTAACTTTTGGTGCTTTTTCAGGTGTATTCCTTATGTAAGTTAAAGAACTATTACTTAAAGAATCCAAAATAGTTTTTATTACATAATCAATATCGCAACCATAAGCTATTCCAAAAGGAATACTCAATCTTCTTATATCATCTGAGAATGTAAGATTTGTAACATTACTTTGAATTAAAGTTGCATTTGGAATAATAATATCAATATTGTCAAAAGTAGTAATTACACTACTTCTCATATTTATTTGACTTACTTTTCCCCTAACTCCAGTACCAATTTCTATAATATGACCAACTTGAATAGATTTTTCAAAGATTAAAATAATACCAGATATGAAGTTTGAAACGATATTTTGTAAACCAAACCCAATACCCACTGATAATGCCCCAACTAAAATTGTAAGAGAAGACAAATCTATCCCAACAGACTTTAAACCAAAAACAAAAGTTATAGCAACCAAGAAGTAATATCCTAAATTTGCAAGCATAGTTCTTGTTGCTATTGAGGTATTTCTTAGATAATTTGCATTACCACTAGAAATTTTCTTTTTATAAAAAGTTGCAAGTGAAAATCCAAATATAAAAATAAGTAAGAATTTTGTGATTGCCAAAATTGAAACTCCATCACCAATAGGAATAATTGGATTGTTAAGTTCAGTCCAACCATATTTTATAATATCAAGAAAACTTTGTTTTGTATCTGCAAAAGTTGTTTTTGTAACTCCTAATCTTTCTCTTGAAAGGTATTTGAAAAGTTCATTTAATGATTCATAATTTGCATTGTTTTCTTTTATAAAAATTTGTAAATTATTATTTAAATCAAAATATTCAGATTTTTTATTTTTTAATAAAGGTAACAACTCTTCTATTTTTAAATAAATAATTTGATTGATTAATTTTGCTTTATCAGCTTCTAACTGTTCTAATTGTATTTCAAGATTTTTTATTTTCCCTTCATTTTCTGTGATTTTAGCTTTGTCAAAAGCAAGAGATAGCTTTTTTTCTTCTTTAATTAAATCATTAAAATTCTCAAATGATTTTTCAATTTTATTTTGTAAATTTGTATTTGAAACAAATTTACTACTTTCTAAACTATCTAATAATATTTTTCTAAAATTTGTTTGATATTTTTCATATTCATCAATAGTAGATTTATTTTGTTTGTTTTTTAAATTATAAAAAGCATATAGAAGTTGTGAATTAACTGTTGCAATATCATCTTTTACTGTTAATTTATCAATTTGTTCTTCAAGAAGTGCCATTTTATTGTTATTCTCTGCAAATTCATTTTTTATTGAATTGTAGTTAATATCAGTTTTTAAATACTCTTTTACTTGTTCAATATATTTTTCAACACTTGTTATCTCTTCAATATTTTTGAAAACAAAAGTATTTTCTTCTTTTAATATTGATTCAATTTTTTTAATTAGTAAAAGTTGATATTCAACTTGTTCTTTATCTTCAGGAGATAAATCATTTTTTGTTGAACTAAGCTTTTTAGTTTGTTCAGCATATAGTTTTGTTAAATCTTCTTTTTTAGTTTCATACCAAGTTTTATCAATGCCAATGGCAAAAGATGATGATATTAAAAATAAAATTAAGAATATTAATCTCATATAAATCCTTTTTGTTAAATTAGTTTTTTGTTTTTTATAAAATATAAAGCGATTAAAGAAAGAAGCGAAAATAAAGCACTAAATAAAAATAAATATTCTCCATAAACTGCACCTGCAACTAAAGCACCTATAAATCCACCTAATCCATAAGTTACCCCATACATAAATTGTTGTGCTAATTTTTTATTTTCATATAAAGTATATAAATAAATAATCACAGCACTATGATAAAGTCCAAAAGAAAAGGCGTGAATTGATTGCGTGAAAAACGTAAGAGTCAAAGAATCAGGATATAAATATAATAATACCCATCTAAATGTAGTAACGGCAACACAAAATTTTATAATATTAAGTAAATTGTTTTTCAAAAGAGGTGCTTGAAAATATAACATCAATATTTCACAAATAACCCCAAAAGACCAAAGATAAGAGGTCATTTCAAGACTTATCCCATGTTGTGTTTCATAAATAGTAAAGAAGTTATAAAAAGCTCCAAAACTTATTTGCATGAAAAATAAACTCAACCAAAAAGGTAGATATTTTAGAAAAGAAAAAGGTATATTTGTTTCTTCTTCTTTTTGTTCCACATCAAATTTTAAAAGTAAAAATGCAAATATAACAGTCAAAATATTTAAAACTAAATAATAGTGAACTGCAACATAAGGTTCTGTGAGGAATTTTGCCAAAACCAAAGAGATTATCATAAATCCAATTGAACCAAAAAGTCTTGATTTTCCATATTTTTCTTTTCCTAAATTTGAAACGGCAGTTACTTCAAGATAAGGTAAAATCAAAGATAAACAAACTCCTAAAAGGGCATTATTAATCATAAATAAATAGAAATTTTCTAGAGTTAGATAAAACATTGCTGATAAAATAATCAATATAGCAAGGGCTGTTTTAAACATCTTTTGGTTTAGTTTTATGTATTTTAAAAACATAAAAGGAGTTATAAATTTCATCAATAATGGAATTGCTAAAATAATACCAATGTCAAAAGTACTGTATCCAATATCATGTAGCACTTTTGGTAAAAATATTACATAAACTCCAACAGCAGCAAAATAAAAGAAATAAAATGCTGAAAGATTAAAAAAAAGCATTATTTGTCGTTGATTATAATAGTGTTTGAAAGAATATCTTGAAATGTTTTTTTATCTTTATTAAAAAATGGGATAAAAAGTAAAAAGATTGATACAACAGCAAACAGAGTTGTTAAGTATCTAATAAGAACTTGTATTACAGAAACTCTTTGTTTCGTAAGATTATCCACAAGTTTTATATCATAGGCTTTTAATCCTGGAGTTTGACCATTTTTTAACCAAAAAATTAAAATAATACTTCCATGAACCGCAAAGATTATTCCCCAACCCAAAGATCTATTTTGAGCAAAATCTTCACCACTTCCCATAACTAAATATATTACTATATAAAGAATAGGAGTAGTGATTAAAAATGTATCAGTAAAAAAAGCTTTTAGCCTAGATGAAAGAGATGCTAAATCACTTTGAGGTAATTTTACATTTGTTTTAATAGATTTCTCTATTTGAACTTTATTATGTTTAACATCTCTCCATTTTGCCATTAGTTTCCTCTGCTTCCTGGTTTATAAGCAATACTTCCTTCTTTACACATAGGACAGTTTTCAGGTGAATACATCTCAAATGTAAAATCTTCAAGTGCAAAAAGTGGTTTATCTAAAGGTAATTTACAATTATCTTTTGCTTCAAGCGTGCTTCCCACTCTTGAACAAAATCCTCTATTTGCAAGTGCTGCGTAAGCTACTATATTTCCACCAGCATTTTCAACCTGACGTGCAGCTTCAAGAGCGCTTCCACCAGTTGTGATAATATCTTCACAAATGATATAGTTTTCATTCTCTTTAACTTCAAAACCTCTTCTAATAGACATTACGCCCTCAACACGCTCAGCAAAAATAAATCTTACATCCAAAGCAGTTGCAAGTGCAAATCCAGCTATTAATCCTCCAAGTGCAGGAGCACAAATAGCATCAACTTTAATACCTGATTTTTTGATTTGCTCAGCTAGTGCCTCTGCAAGTAATTTAGCCGTTTTTGGGTCTTCTAAAACTTTTGCAGATTGTAAATAAAACTTTGAATGATTTCCACTACTTAATTTGAAGTGACCTTCTAATAATGCTTGGGCATCTTTATATATTTGTTCTACATTCATAATTAAATCGTTCTTATTTCTTTTTCTTTTGCTTTTAAAGTCTCATCAGCTTTAACAACATAAGAATCAGTTATCTTTTGGATTTCGTCTTGCGCTCTTTTATTTTCATCTTCAGTGATCAATTTATCTTTTAAAAGATTTTTTGCTTTAGTATTAGAATTTTGTCTAATATTTCTAATTGCAACTTTTGCATTATCAGTCATAACTTTTGCTTGTTTAACAGTATTTTCTCTTTGGTCAGTAGTCATTGGAGGGAAAAATAATTTGATTACAACACCATCATTATTTGGATTAACACCAATATTCGCGGCTTGTAAAGCTTTATCAATTACACCTAAAAGGTTTTTTTCCCATGGATTAATAACAATAGTTGTAGCATCCGGTGACAAAACAGAACCTACTTGACTTAAGTCTGTTGGTGTTCCATAATAATCTATTCTAATACCATCTAGGATATTAGGATTTACTTTTCCAGTTCTTAAAGATTTGTAATCTTTTCTTAATGAGTCAATAGACTTTTCCATATGTTCTTTTGTTTGAGCATATATTTCTTCTAACATTCATTCTCCTTTATTTGATTAATAATTTATTTGAAATAGTATAGTAATCAGTGCTAATAGCCACTCTATTTCTATTTAGATTTAGTTGTTTATCTAATTGGATGTCAATTATACCATTTTTAACTTTGATATCTTGCCAACCATAAGTTGATATAAATAATTTTGCATTTTTTATACTAGAATCCACTTGAACTTTTATATGTTTTAGTTTTCCATTCTTTGGATAAGTTTTTGGTTCAATCCATGTAGCTTCTAAAGTTTTGTATTTCAACTTTTCTTCTAAATTTAAATCTCCAACAAGTGCTACTCTATTTAAATCAAAAATATCACTATTTTTATTCACAGAGCCATTATTTTGATTTGCAATATATGAAAAATCAAATTTCTTAATAATTTCTTTTACTCTTTCATCATATTCTCCATAAGGATAACTATAGCCTTTTGGTGAAATATTCAGATTTTTTACAAAAGTATCATAAGCTAATTTTGTTTCATCGAAAATTTCTTCATCGGATAGTTTTGTTAAATGTTTATGACCATAAGAATGAAGAGCGATTTCACCATATAAAGAAGCATCTTTTATTTGTTCCCAAGTCATAAAATCAGGATATTTTTTTTGAGTAGCTTCAACATAAACAAAAAGAGTAAAAGGATAATTGTATTTTTTAAATATTTCAAGAGCATTAGTATAAAAACTTTTATAGGCATCATCAATAGTAAATGCTATCCAATTATCTGGGATTTCTTCATTATTTTTAAGTTTTTGAGTGATTTGAGAAACAGTTACAACTTTATAGTTATTAGATTCAAAGTATTCAAACTCTTTTTCTAATTCTTCTAAAGTTGTATTTGTACTTTTATGAATATTATCTCCAAATCGGTGATATACAAAGATATGAGCATTTGCTTGAAGATAAAAAGAACACAGACAAAGAAGTAAGAAATACTTCATATTTCTTTATTCTTTAATTCTTATTTATTTTCAGGAACTGTTGGAACTGAAGCTGCCGTTGGAGCTACAGGTGCTGTTGGTTCAGTTTGAGTAATTGGTGTTGCTGGAATTAAAGAGTCTGTTTTGATTGTATCAACAGCACTTTGATTTCTTTGTTCGTTATATAAATAACCAAGCGCAACAGTGTTTATAACAAAAATTAATCCTAAGGCCATAGTTGCTTTTGTCAAAAAATTTGCTGGACCTTTAGCACCAAATAAAGAATCATTACTTCCACTATATGCACCAAGACCAATGCTTGAACTTTTTTGAAGTAATATAATTATTGTTAATACAATTGCTAAGGCAAACTGAACGATTAAAAGTGTAGATGTCATTATCTATTTCCTTTTTTAAAAATGGTAGCTATTTTATCTAAAACTTATTAAAAATAAGTTAAAATAAATATTAAACCTTATTTTAAGCCATTTATAAAGAGTAAAATTGTCAGTTAAAAATCAATTCTCAAAGTATGCAAAAGAGTATAAAAATCATAATATTATTCAACAAATTGTTGCAAAATCACTAGTAAGAGAATTAAAATCGCAACCAAAAAGAATTTTAGAGTTAGGTTGTGGTTCAGGACAAGTTTATAATCATATTTCATGGGATTTGGATTTTTATAAAGCCATTGATTTTTCAGCTTCTATGTGTGAACTTCATCCAAAAGGTAAAAATATAGAAGTAAAATGTTTTGATTTTGATACAGAAGAATTTTTAGATGAGATAAAAGATAATCATTATGATTTAATATTGTCCTCGTCAGCATTGCAATGGTCAAAAGATTTATCAAAAATCATAAAACATTTATCACTTATAACAACAGAAATAAATGCAGTTTTATTTACGTCAAATACATTTAAAACCATACAAGAAATCACAAATACAAAATCACCAATATTAGATGAATTATCAATAAAAGAGGCATTTTTAAGATATTTCGAATGTGAATTTGAAACAATAATGTATAAGTTGGAATTTGATAATAAAAAAGATTTATTTGATTACATTAAAAAATCAGGTGTAAGTGGAGGAAATAGTTCTTTGGATTTTAAAGATGCTAAAAAACTTTATAAAAACTATAATTTAAATTATTTAGAATTTGAAGTTATTTTTGTTAAAACAATTTCTAAATTATAAAGTTCGTATCTTATATATTTAAAATTTTCACTATCTTCTATTGAAATTAATTTACAAAACTCTTCTAAAACTCTTGCGCTCTCTTGCGCTCTTTTAAAATTAGCAATTAGTATTGAGTTCATATCAGCTCTATTTTGTTCACTTTTAATTGAAGTTCTTAAAACATCGTTTTTAACATCTCTAGTTTTTAATAGTTCTATATAATTATTTGTTCTAGCTTTATGTCTGAGTTCTTTTAGTTTAAGTGCAGTTTGCTTATCGTTATAAACATATCTAAATATATCTTCAACTACTCGAATTCCTTCTCGTAATCTATTAAGATTTGCATCAATAAGTCTTAGGTAGTTTTCTTCCATAAAGTAGTAGTTTAAAACTAACTCTTTCGAGTTAGTTTTATTCTTTGTCTCCACTATTCATAATTCCTAAAATTTGTAATAAAGATATAAACAAATTGAAGAAATCTAAATATAAAGCAAGAGCTGCTTCAATTGGAGAATCATATTGACCTTTGATTATATTTTGTGTGTCATATAAGATGAACGCAGAAAATAATAAAGCACCAACACTTGCGATTGCTAATTGCATCATTGAAGATTGAATAAAGATATTTGAAATACCAGCAACAATCATAATGATTAAAGCAATAAATAAAAATTTCCCCATTGAAGAAAAATCTCTTTTCGTTGTCATTGCAAACATTGAAATTCCACCAAATGCAACAGATGTCATTAAGAATGCTTGTCCAACAATAGATGCTCCACCTGGCATGTTAAAAATTGACGTTAATAAAGGAGCAATTGTTAAACCTGAAATAAACGTAAATGCAAATAATACAGCTAAGTTAAGACCTGGTGTATGTTTAACTTTTGGGATTACAAAAAAGATTAAGGCAAGTTCAACAGCAAATAAAACCCATTTAACAGGTCCCATTAAAATTGAAACAATTCCTAACCCAATATATGCACCTGCTGTTGCTGCTAATAATGATCCAGCAAATAGTTGATAAGTAGCTTTCAAGAAACTCATTAATTGAGCTTGAGAAGACTCTTGTGTATATTGCGTAGATTGATTTGATAAATAATCTCTATTATACATGTTTGTATTCCTTTTAATTTTAAATTGTGTAATTCTATATTGTTACACTTAATTATATCTTTAATTAACAATTATAGTACAGCTTAATTGGTATATTAGAAGAAAAAAGTAAATGATTGATTAATAACATAGAGTAAAAAGTGCAAAAGTCTTCTTAATTTCCCAAGAAACACAAGTAAAAATAAGTAAACCGAATAATAAAAAGGCTAAAGAGGAAGAATCCAAAAATTTAAGCTAAATTTAAGCGTTAACCTCTTGACAAAGGTAAGGGAATCTATTATAATTCCCGTCCAATTTGACT
>JBGSBO010000043.1:0-15821 GCA_041730535.1 Minisyncoccia bacterium | reverse complement strand
TTTTAGTTTTTTTACAAGTTCATCAGCTTTTATATTCATTTTGTGAGGAGCTTGTATTGAGTTGCTTATTTGTTGTTCTAAAGTTTTTATTTCACCATTCCATGTAAGATATTTAGCTAATGAAGAGTTTAAAATAGTCATAGTGTTTAGATGATGGGGATTTGTAGCACCTTTATAACCAATGGCTGTTGATAATCTGTCTGTTCCACTTTCATCACTTAAATGGCAAACTACACAATTATTTGCATTTTTCATATCATTTGGTTGTTTTTTTGAAGTAATTGCATTTAAAATAATTTTTTTATCATCAGCATTTTTGCTAATCATATGACAAGTTGAACAGCTAATTGTGTCATCTAAAGATAGTTTTGCATCAAAAAATAACTCTTTTCCTAAGGCTATTTTTTCTTGGCTCATTGGATTATTTTCATCATTTACCATTTTTAATAAATCTTCATAGTTATTTGGAATTGCTTTTAAGCCTTTTGATTGTGCAGTAGCTCGAAGTTGTCCATCTGAATAGGTTTTGAAATTTCTTTCTTTTGTAAGATTTGGTAAAAGTAATAAAAATGATATGAAAATAAAAGCTACAATGATAACTTGTAAAAATGATTTCATTTTATTCCTATATTTTGTTTTATGTAATACTTTACATCATAACAAAATTAGAAATAATAAAAATTGTAAAAAATCAAGTTTTTGAAAAAAACTAAATATTTTTAAAAAACAAATAAAAAGAAGTAGATACAAACGCCCATAATAGAGCTAATACTCAAAGCCGTGAAAATAGCTTTTCCTATTTTTTTGTGAAAAGTTGCATTTAAAGTATTAGTTTTGTATTGTTTATAAGATGAGATAAATAAAAATAACCATCCACTAATTGCTGCTATTGCTATTAAAATATGAATTATCAAAAAAATTAACATAAAATCATATGAGATATTACTATATTTTGAATACTCTATGAATCCTCCTGAAATTCTAATACCAATTTCAAATATCACAACTATAAATAAAGTAACACTCAAAATCACAGCTTGTGAAAAAAAGTGTTTTTTATACTGTTTTTTATTGCAAAAAATATACTAATAGCTAATAAAAATGGCAAAATAGCAAAATAAACAGTTGCTAAATCCAAATAAAAAGGAGCACTTGTTCCTAAAAAGCCCTTTGAAAAAAGCATTTATTTCAGTTTTTTAGGAGGAGATTTCATAATAATTTTTTCAATTAAAATAAATCCAAATGGAATTAATGAATAAACGAATAACTGGAATCCTAAAAACTTCCATTTATATTTATTCATAGCCATAACTAAAGCTAAAAAAAACAGTATAAATAATACTCCATGTCCCATTCCCACAACTTTTACAGCCAGTGGATAATCAAACATATATTTAAGAGGCATTGCAACAAATACTAATAATAAATAAGATAGGCCTTCTACAAACGATATTAACCTAAATCTTGAAAATGTGTCATTCAACATAATAATCCTTTAACTAAAAGTTCGAGTATATAAAAGTTTTGTTTATGAAAGGTTAATATAAAATATTTTTGTGTTACAATCGCGAATGAAAAATATAATATTAACAACTTTAAACTCAAGATTTTCTCATAGCTCATTAGGCTTGAGATATTTATATGCAAATTTAAGAGAATTAAAACCACAAGCTGAAATTTTAGAGTTTGTAATAAACTCATCAGTACAAACAATAGCAGAACAAATACTAGAAAAAAACCCAAAAATTATTGGTATTGGTGTTTATATATGGAATGCCTTTGATATAGGTGAACTTGTAAAAATAATAAAAAAAGTATCTCCCGAAACTATTATTGTAATTGGTGGTCCAGAAGTTAGTTATACTCCTTTACGAGTGAACTTTGATGCTGCTGATTATATTATTAGTGGTGAGGGTGAAGATAGTTTTTATGCTATTTGTAAAGAATTATTAGATGGAACTTGTACTCAACCACGAGTTATATTCTCACCAAAAGTAGATTTTGAAAAAATCGTGCTTCCTTATGATGATTATACGGATTTTGATATAGTAAATAGACATATTTATGTGGAAAATGCGAGAGGTTGTCCCTTTGAGTGTGAATTTTGTTTATCTTCAATTGAGACAAAAATGAGATATTTAGATATTGATATATTCTTAAATGAAATAGATAAACTTTGGAATAGAGGTGCTAGAAGTTTTAAATTTATAGATAGAACTTTTAATATAAAAATATCTTACGCAAAAGCAATCTTAGATTATTTTCTAGCAAAACAAGAAGATTATTTTTTACACTTTGAAGTAATTCCAGATAATTTTCCTGAAGAACTAAGAGATTTAATAAAACAGTTTAAACCAGGATGTTTACAACTAGAAGTTGGTATCCAAACTTTAAATTTAGATGTTGCGAAGCAGATTCATAGAAATTTAAAAATTGATAAAATCAAAGATAACTTAAGCTTTTTATCTCAAGAAACAAATGCCCATATGCATATAGATTTAATAATTGGACTTCCAAGTGAAGATATAGAAAGCTTTGGAAGAAATTTAAATCAACTTTATACACTTTCAACGGGTGAAATACAAGTGGGAATCTTAAAAAAACTATCAGGAACAACACTTGATAGACACGATAAAGTTTATGGAATGGTTTATAATGATTCTCCACCTTATGATATTTTAAAAAATGACTTGATTAGTTTTTCTTTAATGCAAGATATGAAAAGATTCGCTAGATTTTGGGATATCGTTTACAATAGTGGAAATTTTCAAAAAACGACAGCTCTACTTTTTGAAGATGGAAAAGTTTATGAAAATTTTTATGCTTTAAGCAAATGGTTATATAAAAGAAGTGAATCGACTTATAAAATTTCACTTGATAGAATGGCTGAATTTTTATTTGAATTTATGTCAAAAACTAGAGATAGTGAATTAATAGCAAATACGATTTTGGAAGATGTAATGAAAGTAGGGGGAAGAAAAGTACCTCCATTTTTGAAAAAAATCATTCCACAAAGTTATGACTTTGCTCAAAAAGATGTTTCAAAAGCGAATAAAAGACAACAATTAAGGAAGGAATAATGAATAAAATATTTTTTAGTAAAATTTGTATATTAGCAATTTTTGCATCAACTTCATACGCATTAGATGTTGATAAACATTTAGAATTATCATATGTACAAACAAGTGGAAATTCAAATACAAGCACTTTTTCTACAAAAGTTGAAGCATCAACAGCCTTGAGTGATAAAAGTAATTTTAGAGCAAAAGGTAATATTTTATATAGTGAAAACGATAACGACAGTTCTGCAAATAAATATGATATTGAATTAGATTATAACTATATGTTAAGTGAAAAAATTTATTCTTATTTTGGAGTAAATTATTTAAAAGACCAATTTTCAGATTATGATTATAGACTAAATGCAGGACCGGGATTGGGTTACAAATTATTAGATGATAAAGAGCAAACGATAGATTTACAAGGTGGTTTAGATTACGCACTTGATCAATATAGCGATGGCATCAAAGATGAATATGTGGCTTCAAGGGCTGAGGTTAACTATAGATATAAAATCAATGAGAATCTTAAATTTAAACAAATGTTTAATTATTTGGTTTCTCTTGAAGATAATAATAAATATTTTATGGCAAGTGATACATCTTTGGGTGTAAAAATGACAGATAATTTATCTTTAGGTGTTAGTTATAGAATAGATTATGTAAATCAAACTTCAAAAGAACATGCAGATAGAAAACTTTTAACTTCTTTAATTATAGATTTTTAAAAGGGTGTAAAGTTTGAAAACTAAACTGTTTTTACAGTTTAGTTTTTTTTGAATTTATTAAAAGTTTTTTGAAATATAGGAAGAATTTTTACAGTTAATAATCCCACAATTCCCCCAAGAATTATCTCACTTAAAAAGCCTCCTAAAGGTATGGCTTTTATAACATTATCCATAAAATGTAACATGTGCGTTTCATGAGCAACGATTCCACCACCAACAGCTAACATAGCAATAGTTCCTAAAATACCGATTCCTTTTATAATCCAAGGCATTGAATTTACAAAAGCACTTCCTATTGTTTTTGATATGTTACTTTTCTTTTCTTGTAGATAAAATCCAATATCATCTAATTTTATAATTAAAGCTACAATTCCATATACAAAAATTGTTGTTAAAATTCCCACAAGTGCTAAAACAGAAAGTTTTGTTAAAAAAGGTGTATCCTCTATTAAACTAAGAGAAATTACAATAATCTCAAAAGATAAAATAAAATCAGTTTTTATTGCACTTTTTACTTTTTCATCTTCTAGTTTTTCACTTGAAAGCTCTTTTATGGTCTCTTTTTCATCTGCTATTTCTTCATGATGTCCAAGTTTTTCTAAAATACTTTCAACACCTTCATAAGCTAAATAAATTCCACCTAATATTAAAATAGGAGAAATCGCCCAAGGTGCAATAAAACTAAGTAATAAAACTATAGGAATGATAATAAATTTATTTTTAAAACTTCCCTTTGCAATTTTATAAACAATTGGTAACTCTCTAAGAGCTGCTTTTCTTTTTGCTTCTAAAATAGCTGTTTGTCTTATATTTTCTAACTCTTTTAAAACTTCATTTTGAGATTTTACATCTAGTTTTTGAATATTTTGTTTTAATTCATCAACTGATTTTGCATTTTTTAACTCTTTTTTTAAAATATCAGAAGTTGTTTCATTTGTAAAATTTGCAATTGCTGCTAAATCATCCACTAAAAGACCTGATGATTTAATACTTGCAAGTTTTGTATAAGTTGCAATATCATCAAATAAAAGCCCCACATCATCAAGTGAAGTTGCTAACGATTTTGTAGAAGCCGCCATAGTTTTTCCAGCAAGTGAGCTTATGTCATCTGTTAAAACTGATAAATAGCCTAATATTCCAGCCATTAAAATCCTTTTGTATTTTTAAATATGTTTATTCTTTTGAAAGAGGAAGTGTGATTTTAAATACAGCCCCCTTTTCATCATTTTCAACTTCAAGTTTGCCATTCATATTTTTTTCAATAATAAGTTTTGACATATAAAGTCCAATTCCTGTTCCGTTACCTTTTCCTTTTGTAGTGAAATAAGGTTCAAATACATTAGCTATAATTTCTTCATTTATTCCATTTGCATTATCTTTAATTTTAACTATTAGATTATTCTCAACTTTAGAAATATTTATTTTAATTATTGGTTTTTCAATTTTATTTGAAACTAAAGCATCTTTTGCATTTGTTATTATATTTAATAATACTTGTGAAAATTCATTTTCATAGTCATATATTTCCACATCATTAGTAATTTCTTTTATTAATTCAATATTATGAAATTTTAATGTTGAGCTTAATATTACTAAAGTATTATCAATGCTATGTGCTATTTTAAATAAATTTTTATCTTTAGTTGGTTCAAAAAAGTTTCTAAAAGTATCTATTGTGTTTGACATTGAATTTATTATTATCTTTGATTTATCAATAGTTTCTTGTAATGTTTCTTTAGTTAATCCATCATTATCATATGTAAAACCAATATTTTGAATAATTAGACTTAAATTATTTAAAGGTTGTCTCCATTGGTGAGCTATGTTATTTATCATTTCTCCAATTTCTGCTGATCTTGATTGGTGGATTAATATTTCTTCTTGTGCTTTTTGCTTTTTAATCTCATCTTTTATATTTTCTTCTAATCGTCGATTTTGTTTTTTATGTTGATTTAGATTTCGATAAAAAATAAAAAATAAAATTAGTATAAAAATAGAAACAATAGCATTAAATAAAAGAATTTGTTTTTTACCTTCTTTATAAATTTCTCTATAATTATCAAATTTTAATGTTAACAAGGTTTGTTTATTATCTTTTAAAGAGATAATATTTGAAAAAATATCATTTTTATAATCAAAATAAACTTCTATTTTATCTATAAATTTACTATTAAAAGTAGCATCAGTTTTTATAGGATTTGATTCAATAATTTTTATATCATTCTCATAACTATCATCAAAAGTTTTTAAATCAAATATTCTTCCTGAATAAATATATCCTCTAAATTCACCCGTTAAATCAGATTTTTTGATTTTTGATTTTGTAATATAATAATAGTTTTCTTCATATTTTATAATCGTAGAATCATTTTCATTAAGTGCATTTGTGATATTTTTCACAAATTCATCTTCATTTTTTATGTTTAAATCTTCTGTAATTTGAGAATAAACTTTTTGATTTTTTGAATTAATAAAAATCATAAAATTTAAGTTTAAATTTTCTATAGTTGTTGAGCCTCTAAAATTTTCATAAATATAAAGTTCATTTCTATCATTAATAAATTCATAACTCTCGTCCCACTGACTATAATCATTTGTACTAATTTTAACACTATTAAAGTTGTTATCAATATTTGCTATTAAAGATATAAGTGTTTTATCATTTACTTTGTTTTCTAATGAAAAAAAACTTTTAATAAAAAAGTTAAAACTTAGGTAATTAAAAATAACTACAAAAATAATAACCCAAAAAATAGAATATCTGGTTTTTATAATATTATTTAGCATTAAATAACCTTTTTTGTCGTATTATAACTAAATGTCCTGAAATTTAATCATATGTACCCAAAGCTTGATATATAATACTTAAAAAATAAAAGAGAATGAATTGAATAATATTTATGATGTAATTGTAATTGGTGGCGGAGCTGCTGGAATAATGGCAAGTATTAGTGCCGCAAAAGAAAATAAAAGTGTTTTATTACTTGAAAAATTACCAAAAATTGCAGCAAAATTAAAAGCCACTGGTGGTGGAAAATGCAATCTTACAAATACTTTATCAAGCGATGAATTTATGGCAAAGTTTGGTAAAAATGGAAGATTTTTAAGTTATGCAATAGAGGCTTTTGATGCCAAGGATTTGAGGGATTTTTTCTTTAATATTGGAGTTGAAACTATTGCTAGAGATGGTTTTAGAGTATTTCCTCTTGAGCATAGTTCAAGTATTATTTTAAAAGCTTTAGATGATGAGTTGGAAAAACAAGGTGTAATTGTAGAGTGTAATGTAAATATTAGTGAAATTAAAAAAGATGAAATATTTACAATTTTTAGCCAAGAAAAAACTTATCAAGCAAAAAATATCATCATATCAACTGGAGGTTTAGGATATCCAACACTTGGAGCAACTGGTGATGGATATGATTTTGCCAAAGAATTTGGGCATGAAATAACTTCTTTGCATCCAGCGATGATGCCATTGTTTACAAAAGAAAAAAACTTTGCAACTTGTAAAGCTGACACAATTGCCAAAGCTATTTTAAAAGTTGATTTAGCAAAATACAAAAAACTAAAATTAACAGGGGATTTGATTTTTACAAATAATGGAATTCGTGGACCTGTGGTTTTAGATTTTGCTAGAGAATTAACTCCAATATTGGCAAAATATGATGAAGTTCCATTGTTGATTAGTTTTCTAAAAGGCAAAAATGAAGAACAAATTTTTACACATATCAAAAAAGAGATTGAAAAAAATCCAACGGCTACAGTTTTGGAAAATTTAACAACACTTTTGGCTTTAAGTGTAGCCACTGAAATATGTAATATTTGTAATATTGATACCAATGAAAAGTTTAAAAATATAGATGGAATAAAAAGAGAAAAATTAATCAAAACTCTAGCTTGGACACCACTTACAGTAATTGGGCATGAGGGTTTTAAAAATGCCATGATTACAAGAGGTGGAATTGAATTAAAGCAGATAGATTCAAAAACCATGCAAAGTAAACTAATATCTGGATTATTTTTTTGTGGAGAAGTTGTAAATATAGATGGACCTTGTGGTGGATATAATCTTCAATGGTCTTTTTCAAGTGGATTTTTAGCAGGAAAATTAGGAACTTTATGGAAAGATTAAATAGTGAACAAAAGTTTAGAGCGAATCTTTTTTTAAAATAAAATCAAAATATGATTTAGTTGATTTACAGTTTATTGTTGCCATAAAAAAAGCACTTGAAAACAAAAGAGGTGAAGTATCTATAATATTTAGAGGTAGTCAAGAAAAAGAAGATGGGCTTACAAATTTTAGTTTAAAGTTTGTAAATCATAATAATTTTAAAAAATGAAAACTATGATTTATATTTGAGTGGTCATAGTTTAGGTGGAGCAATTGCTACTATTGCAGGATGTCATTTTTATGATAAGGGAATAAATAAAAATAATATGTCCATATTTACCTATGGTTCACCACCAATTGCAAAAAAAGAACTTTGTTTGTATTATGAAAATAGTTTTAAAATTTTTCGTTTTGTAAATAAAGAAGACCCCGTTCCTGAAATCTCTAAATTGACAGATTTAAAAGATATTGGAGAAAAAATTTTGTTAAATAGTGAAAAAATAAATTTTCATAATATTGATGATTATAAAGAACTACTAAAAGAATTTAAAAATTAAATTAAAAAATTCCCCAAAATTTCTAGCTGTTTATCTTTCCATAAAATTAATTTAGCATTTTTTGTATATATTTTGTTCTAAAAATACCTAAGACAATAGAAAAATTTATACTAATATAACACCTTAAAATATATAATCTTTCAGATTTTATAATAGGAAAATAAATAATGAAAAAAATAGCAATTTTAACTTTAGGCTTATCACTATTTGCAAATGCTCATTTTTTGACATTCTTATCAAACACAGATAATGTAACAGACCAAAAACAAACAAAAATTGATTTTGATATATCTTTTATTCATCCATTTGAGCAAAGTGGAATGAATATGGAAAAACCAGAAATTTTTGTAAATAATAAAGAGAATAAATTAGTTTTGACTGAAACAAAAAAATTTGACCATAAATCATGGAAAAGTTCTTATGAAATAAAAACTCCAGATGTATATAAGTTTTTTGTACAACCACAGCCATATTTTGAACCCTCAGAAGAGAAGTTTATCTCTCATGTTCCAAAATTAATTATTAGCTCTTTTGGGCTTGAAGATGGTTGGGATGAGCCTTTAGGTTTAAAATATGAAATTATTCCTATGACTAAACCTTTTGCTTTATACTCAGGAAACTTATTTCAAGGAAAAGTTTTACACGATGGAAAAGCAGCAGCTAACACAGAAGTTGAAGTAGAACTTTATAATGAATTTGGTTTAAAAGCTCCAAGTGATGCCCACATAACACAAGTTGTAAAAACAGATGATAACGGTGTTTTTTCATTTGTAATGAACCATAAAGGTTGGTGGGGATTTGCAGCTTTAATAGAAGAGGGTGAGTTAAAACATAGTGATGGAAAAATGTACAAGATCGAAAATGGTGCTTTAATCTGGGTAAAGGCTTACTAATATGCATATAGCTGATGGTGTTTTATCCCTTGAATCTACAGCTGTTATAACAGCTGTTTCAGCTTTTGCTTTTTATAAAGCAATCAAAACAATAAAAGAAGAAGAAATACCACTAACTGCAGTTGCCAGTGCTATGTTTTTTATAGCTTCATTTATTCATATTCCCTTTGGAGTTACTCAAATACATCTTATTCTTTTGGGAGTGATTGGAATATTCTTAGGTTTTAGCAGTTTCATAGCTATTTTAATTGCTTTGATTTTACAAGCTTTACTTTTGGGTTATGGTGGAGTTGTTTCTATTGGAGTTAATCTTTTTATTATGGCAACACCCGCACTTATGGTTTATTATATAAATAAAAATGAGATGTTTCTAAAGATAAATGAAAAAATCAGATTTTTTTTAATAGGATTTTTAGGGGCGTTTTTTGCTACTTTGTTTTTAGTAGCAATTTTGTATTTCTCAAAACCCCAATATGAATGGGCGGCTTATAGTATATTTGGAGTTAATATATTTACTATGATAATTGAGGGCTTTGTGAGTATGTTTTTACTTATGTTTATCAAAAAAACATATCCGAAGATATTGGAAAATAAATGAGATATTTTTTATTATTAGCATTGTTTATTAGTTTTTCATTTGCTCACAAAATAAATCTATTTGTGACAAATGAAGAAAATGGCGTAAATATCTACTCATATTTTGCAAATGGAAATCCATGTATAAACTGTAAATTAATTATAAAAAATGGTGAAAATATAATATTAGAAGATAAACTAGATATCAATGGAAAATATCTTTATAGTTCAAAATATAAGAATATTCAAGTTACAATAGATGCATCAGGTGGACATATTGCTAAACAAGATATAGAACTAGAAAATATAAAAAATGAATCACTACAAACTCATCTAAAAGAAGAAAAAGAAAACGAATATATAAAAATTTTGATTTCATTATTTTTGATTGTGCTGATTTTTTATGTGTTAAAAATACTAAAAAGGAAAAAAAATAATTGAATAACGAAGCTATAAAACTTATCGTTTCTTTACTTTTTTCTTTATTTGTAGCATTTACTTCTTTGGAGTATTTTTATATATTGCCTATATTATTGGTTTTATTTTATGAACAAAAAAACTTAATAAAGATATTTAAAAAGCTATTTTTACTAAATTTCTTTATTTTAACTTTGGTTTTATTTGTAGCTTTTCAAGACCATAAAATGGCTATTGAGCTATTTTTTAGAACAAATCTAATTTTGCTTTTTAATATCACAATTTTTTACAAATCAAAGGGTTATGATATTGTAAGAGGATTCAATACTCTAAAAGTTTCGCCAAAATTTATCTCTATATTTTATTTTACGATTTGTTTGATAGAGTATTTACTCAAAGAGTTTAAAAATATCAAAACAAGTCTAAAATCACGAGGTTTTCAAGCCCAAACTTCTATGTTTGTTTATCAAACCTTTGGTAATATCTTTGCTATGATGTTTATAAAAGCCATAAAAAAATCAGAAGATATGCGTCTTAGTATGATTGCCCGAGGTTTTAATTCACAAATATTTTTACTTGAAACAAACAAAATTTCTATAAAAGATATTTTAGTTCTGTTTTGTGTAGGAATTATTATTTTAATAAAGGTTTATGTATGAGTTGTTCAGTAAATCTAAGAGCTGTTTCATACAAAAATGAAGATAAAGAGATTTTCAACGACATATCTTTGAATTTAGGACATGAAGAAAAAATAGCAATCGTAGGCTCAAATGGAAGCGGTAAAAGCACACTTCTAAAAATCATCGCAGGACTAATAAACCCAAGTTCAGGTTATATAGAAGTTTTCCACGAAAAAATGAATAACTTAAAAGATTTCTCAAAATATAGAAGTGACATAGGATATTTACCCCAAGATGTAACAAACCATTTTTTATGCCCAACCGTTATAGAAGATGTTATTTTTTCCCTAAGAGCCAAAGGAGTTTCAAAAAATGAAGCCTTAATACAAGGTGAAGAGATTTTAAAAGAACTCAAAATAACCCACTTAAAAGATAGAGTAATTTTTGATTTAAGTGGAGGCGAACAAAAAATCGTAGCCTTAGCAGGATTACTAATCCTAAAACCAAAAATCCTACTTTTAGATGAACCCACAAATGCACTTGATGAACAAAGCGAAAAACGAATAATAGAAATCCTAAATTCAATCAAAAAATCAATGATTATAGTATCTCACCATAGAAGTTTTATAGAAAGTTTAACTTCAACTGTTTATAGGTTGGATGCTGGTAGTTTGGGGGAAATGGCTTAGTTGAATATGTTTTGAAAGCATTCCTTAGTTATAATAAATAACTATATAATAAATAAAATCAAGGTTTTCAAATGGCATTAAGTTGGAATGAAATAAAAACAAGAGCAATAAATTTTTCAAAAGAGTGGGAAACTGAAGAAAAAGAACATGCAGAATCTCAAAGTTTTTGGAATGATTTTTTTAATATTTTTGGAATTAGTAGGAAAAGAGTAGCTTCCTTTGAAGAGCCAGTTAAAAAACTGGGAGAAAAAAGAGGAAGAATCGACCTTTTTTGGAAAGGCATACTTCTTGTTGAGCATAAATCAAGAGGAAAAGATTTAGATAAAGCTTACACTCAAGCCGTTAATTATTTCCCTGGGCTAAAAGAAGCCGAACTTCCAAAATATATACTTATTTCTGATTTTGAAATCTTCAAACTTTATGATTTAGAAGAAGATAAAAACTACGAATTTACTCTAAGTGAATTATATAAAAATGTTCATCTTTTTGGTTTTATTGCAGGTTATACAAAACATAAAGTTGTAGCAGAAGACCCAATAAACATAAAAGCAGCCCAACTTATGGGAAAACTTCATGATGAGTTAAAAGACACAGGTTATGATGGTCATGCTTTGGAGCATTTTTTAGTGCGACTTTTATTTTTAGAGTTTGCAGAAGATACAGCTATTTTTGAAAAAAGAACCTTTACAGAGTTTATTGAAAATAGAACCAATGAAGATGGAAGTGATATTGGAAGTAGATTTACAGAACTTTTCCAAGTATTAAACACTCCATTTGATAAAAGACTCAAAAATCTTGATGAAAATTTAGCAAGTTTTCCTTATGTAAATGGAAAACTTTTTGCAGAGTTTTTAGCAATCCCATCTTTTGATAGTAAAATGAGAGATATTTTACTTGAGTGTTGTTATCTTGACTGGAGCAAAATATCTCCAGCAATTTTTGGTTCACTTTTTCAGTCAATCATGGACAAAGCCCACAGAAGAAATCTAGGCGCTCACTATACAAGTGAAGCAAATATTTTAAAACTTATCCGTCCTTTATTTTTAGATGAGCTTTATGAGAAATTTGAAAAGGTCAAAAAGAACAAAAAACAACTAGCCGAATTTCACAAAGAGTTATCAACTCTAAATTTTTTAGACCCAGCTGCTGTGGAAGTGGAAATTTCCTTATTATCGCATATAGAGAACTTCGAATTTTAGAACTTGAAATACTAAAGATTTTACACACAGAAAGTGTACTTGATATAAGCTCAATTATCTGGTGTGATGTTGACCAATTCCACGGAATAGAAGTAGAAGAGTTTCCAGCTCAAATAGCCCAAGTTGCTATGTGGTTAATCGACCACCAAATGAATATGATGATAAGTGAATATTTTGGGCAATATTTCGTGCGACTTCCACTTAAAAAATCTGCAAATATCATCCATGCAAACTCACTTCAAATCCCTTGGGAAGATGTGATAAATAGTGATAAATTAACTTATATTTTGGGTAATCCGCCGTTTATAGGTTCAAAACTTTTAAATACAAATCAACGAAAAGAAATGGAAACTATTTTTTCAGATGTTAAAAATGGAAAAGTTTTAGATTATGTAACGGCTTGGTATTTAAAAGCTTCAAAATATATACAAAATACAAAAATAAAAGTAGCTTTTGTATCTACAAACTCAATATCTCAAGGTGAGCAAGTAGGTATTTTATGGAAAGAGTTATTTTCAAACTATGGTATAAAAATCCATTTTGCCCACCAAACATTTAACTGGAGCAATGAAGCAAAATCAAATGCCGCAGTTCATGTGGTAATAGTAGGATTTGCTTCTTTTGATATAACAAATAAGAGAATATTTGAATATGAAAATATCAAAAGTGATGCACTTGAAAAAAGTGCAAAAAATATCAATCCTTATTTAGTAGAGGGAGATGATTTAATAATTGAATCAAGAAATAATCCAATGTGTAAAATTCCAAAAATGAATTTTGGAAATATGCCACTTGATGGAGGAAATTTAATTATTGATGATAGTGAAAAAGAAGAGTTTTTAAAAAAAGAACCAAATGCAAAAGATTATGTTTTACCTTTAGTTAGTGCGCGAGAATATTTAAATGGTAAATTTAGATGGTGTTTATGGCTAGAAGATATAAGTCCAAAAGAACTTAGAACAATGCCAACAGTTATGGAAAGAGTTGAAAAAGTTAGAATTTTTAGAGAAAGTAGTCCTGCTATATCAACTCAAAAACATGCTTTAACTCCAACATTATTTAGAGATAGAAATAGACCTAATACATTTATTGTAATTCCAAGAGTTTCTTCAGAAAGAAGATTATATATTCCAATGGGATTCTTTGATAAAAACTATATAGTAAGTGATACTTGCTTATCAATTCCAAATGGAGATTTGTTTTTATTTGGACAACTTACCTCACTTATGCACATGTCATGGGTTAAATATACTTGTGGAAGATTAAAAAGTGATTACAGATATTCAAAAGATTTGGTTTATAACAACTACCCATTTCCAAAAAATGTAACTGAAAAACAAAAATCAGCAGTTGAAGAAAAAGCACAAAATGTTTTGGATATACGAGCAAGTTTTAACGATTGTAGTTTAGCCGACCTTTGCGACCCACTTTCTATGCCACCAAATCTAAAAAAAGCCCATCAAGAATTGGACAAAGCAGTAGATAACTGCTACGGCACAAAATCATTCAAAAATGATAAAGAAAGAATCGAGTTTTTATTTGGATTGCATGAGGAGTATTTGGGTGAGTAAATATAGTTGTTCAAAATATAATGATCCAATTTTTAGAAAAAGTCCTTTTCGAAAATATTTTAGGCATAAAGAATATCTTGTTACAAATGACGATAAAAAATGTATTTTACATTGCCAAAAAGATGATTGGTATGAAGTTGAAGATAATAATAGAAAATCATGGAAAAAATCAAAAGATAAAATTCTCTTTTTTTGGAAGATATTAGATAAATATCTAAGAAGATCTAAAGAAAATTGTTATTTAGAAAATATTATTTTCCCAATATTCTATATTGAAACTAACTTTACATATAAACATGTGATTAAAAAGAATATTACAATTCTTAATTGTAGATTTTTAGATGGAATGAAATTCCAACATACTACATTTGAAGGTAATTTAACATTGCTATCTTTAAATTCCAAAGATGAATTTGTTTTTGATTATTGTAATTTTAATAAAGAAGTTTATTGTGAATTAAATCATAAAGAAATTACAAGTTTTGAAGCAAAAAACATTGATTTGACTTTTGAAAATTGTAAATTTAATGAAAATTTTTTGATGTATGAATTAGATTTTAGTGATTGTAGTTTGTCCTTTGAAAATACAATGTTTAATAATTTAGTCGATTTTCATAATACAACATTTGGAAATGTAAATTTTACAAATACTAGATTTAATGATTTTGCTGTATTTACTGATTGTATTTTTCATAAGCCTTTAAATTTAAGAAATACTATTTTCAAAGGTGAAGCAAACTTTTTAGATATTAAATTTACACAACTTTCAAATCAAGAAACATCAAGATTAATAAAACATCAATTTGAAAAACTAAATAATAAAATTGAAGCGAATAAATATCATGCTTTAGAAATGGAACAACATAGAAGAAATAATTTTGAATCTTTAAAGAATAGTTTCCTTTTTGACAAAGAAATAAGTTTTGAGAATATTTTAAATTCTACAATTTCTTGTTTTCATTGGCTTAGTTCTAATCACTCTAGTAATTGGGTATACCCATTATTATGGATTTTTGCAATAAGTTTTATTACAACTTGGAGTTTAGGATTTGAGATAACTATAAATAACTCCTTTAAATATATAAATATTTTGTCAAAAATAGAAGATTTCAATTCTTCTTATATTGCTATGACCTTAAATAAAGTATCTTTGGGATATTTGTATTATCAATTTTTAACAGCAGTTAGAAAAGATACAAGAAAATAATTCAGTTGTCAAGTATTACTTAACAACTGAAAAATACTAAAAAATAAAATTCTATTAATTAACAAATTGCAATATTTTTCAAGATAAATAAATTTTTCTGTTATGATTTTCAAAAATTAAAAAAGGAAATCAAAATGAAAGAATCAAATGAAAATAGTTTAATCATAGATAATATGAATATTCAAAATAAAATT
>JBGSBO010000042.1:0-15904 GCA_041730535.1 Minisyncoccia bacterium | reverse complement strand
GCCTTAGAAGGGCGTTGCTCTATCCAGCTGAGCTATGGAAGCAACAATAATAAAAAATGGGGTAAGTAATGGGGCTCGAACCCACGACCCTCTGAACCACAACCAGATGCTCTAACCGACTGAGCTATACCTACCACAGGTTAAAAATAAAGTGGTCGGGGCGAGAGGATTCGAACCTCCGGCCCCCTGGTCCCAAACCAGGTGCGCTAACCAGACTGCGCTACGCCCCGACAAAATATTTTTGAAGTTTCACAAAAAGTGGACGGAATTATATTAAGTTTCTTAAAATTTGTCAAGGGTTTTTCGAAAGAATTTAAAAAACTTTCGAAATTCCTTAAAATTTCCTAGAATTGAATCAATCCATCAATAGGAGAACTAGCTGTTGCATAAGGTTTTTTAGGGATTCTTCCCGCTTTATAACCTAATCTTCCAGCGATTACTGCATACTTCATAGCTTCTGCCATTTGTATAGGATTTCGAGCACAAGCTATAGCTGTGTTAGTTAAAACAGCTTCTGCGCCCAATTCCATAGCAATAGAAGCATCACTTGCACACCCAACTCCTGCATCTACAATTACTGGAACTTTTACTGCATCTTTAATAAATGCAATGTTATATCTATTTTGAATTCCAAGTCCTGAACCAATTGGTGCAGCTAATGGCATAATTGCATCTGCACCTGCATCTTCTAATCTTTTTGCAATAATTGGGTCATCATTTGTATAAGCCATTATTATGAAACCCTCTTTTTTTAGAATTTCACAAGCTTTAATTGTTTCAATCACATCTGGATATAAAGTTTTATGTGCATCACCAATAACTTCAAGTTTAATAATATCTATTCCTGTTGCTTCTCTCATTAGTCTAAAAGTAGTTATTGCTTCTTCCGCTGTAAAACACCCTGCACTATTTGGTAATAATCTAATATTAGTATCTTTAAAATAATCTAATAAATTCTCTTCATTTGGATTTGTAATATTTACTCTTCTAATTGCTACAGTGATTAATTCACTTCCACTTGCAATTGTTGCATCTTTTGTAGTTTGGAAACTATCATATTTCCCACTTCCTACAATTAATCTACTATTAAATTCATATTTACCTATTTTTAAAATATCATTCATCTTTTTCTCCAATTATATTTAAATATAAAAATTCTCAAGTTTCATACTTTTGAACTTTGTATTCACTTTTAAAAAAGTAAAGTACTTTAGTTCCTATTTACAGTTTTCACCCATGAATTTTAAATATTTTTTACTCGCATTTGTAATGTCTATTTGAATAATTTCGGGCACATCATAACTATGTAATTCTTTGATTTTGCTTTTAACTTTTTCAAAATTTTCTTTTATTGTTTTTATACTAAGTAGTGTTTCATTATCACAACAAAACTCTTTATTCCATATATAAAGTGATTCTATTTTACTTAATTGAACACAAGCTACTAGTTGTTCTTCTATTAATATTTTTGCTATTTTTTTTTGCTTCTTCACTTGTAGAACATGTTGTTTGAATAATTACAGCATTCATAACTTTCTAACTTCTTCTATTAAATCAGATGGTATTAATGAGTAATTACTTTTTTCATAATTTCTAGCAGCTAATGTATGTGCTAAGCTGGCACTTATTGTAGCATCTAAAGGTTTATATCTTTGAGCTAGAAGTGAGCCTATTAATCCACTTAAAACATCACCGCTTCCACCTTTACTTAAAACAGCACTTCCAAATGTATTTACAAATATTTTTTTATCTTGTGCAATAATTACATTTGCACCTTTTAATAATAATACTACTTTTGGATATTTTTCACAAAACTTTTCTACATATAAAAATCTATTATTTTGCAATTCATTAATTGTTATATTTGCAATATTACAAAGTTTTAAAAGTGATATAAACTCTTTTGGATGTGGCGTTAAAACTAGTTCTTGCTCCAATACTTCACAAATCAATTCATCATAAAATAAATCTGCATCTATTATTTTTGCTACATTTTTATTTAATATTTTTCTTATTTCTTCCGTTTCATATTTGCCTAAACCCATTCCAATTGCAATTGCTGTGCAGTTTTCACTAATAAAATGTGTTTGCATAATATGATAAGGTAATTCAAAATTTTCATGACAAACAATACTTACAAGTCCTGCCCCAAAGCCAAAAGCTGCATTTGCAGCAATTATTCCAGCACCTTTTTTGCAACCTACAATTACATTTAAATGCCCAAAGTTTCCTTTATGTGAATTCTTTTTATCCCTAAATGGAAGTTTCATATCACTTTTTTCTAAAAGATATTTATTTGATTCTATTTCATAAATATTTCTTTGAACTCCCAAATTTGCAACTATTATTTCTCCAACATAATCCTTTGAAACATCTGTAAAAAGTGAAGTTTTTAAAGCACCCATAGTTATTGTAATATCAGCTTCAAAGGCTATTGATTCAACTTGTCCTATTGTATTTATTCCACTTGGAATATCACAAGCAATTTTTATTGAAGTATAAGAATTTAGGATATTTATTAAATTTATATAATTTTCATTTAAAGCTTTATTTAAACCTGTTCCAAATAAACAATCAACTGTAATATCACATAAAGTTAATTCTTCAACAATATTTACACCTAAAGCTTGTACTCTTTGAAGTTGGAGTTTTGCCATAGAAGATTTTAAAGGAGAGCCTAAATATAAATTTACATTAAATTTTGTATGAAGAAGACGAGCAAGAGCAATTCCATCAGCGCCATTATTTCCACTTCCACATACAATTAAAATAGAATTAAGATGTGAAAAGTTTTCACAAATATACAAAGCCATACTTGAAGCTGCATGTTCCATAAGTAAATCTTCACTTAATAAAAATTCCTCGCAGCATCTTTTATCTAAAGAATTAACCTCATCAAATAGTTTTTGCATTGTACATCCTTTTATTTATTTTCTAAATTTCCAACCATCACTTTCTAAAACAATTTTTATTTTTTCTTTTACATCGCCTTGAAGTTCTAGCCACTCTTCATTTATAGCGCCACCACAAGCTAGTTTTTTCTTTAAAAGTTTTAAAACCTCTTTTTTTTCATCTTCTTTGATATTAAATCTTCCAACCAAAGTTACAGGTTTACCTTTTCTTTTTTCAAAAGTAAATACCAATTGATGTTGATTTTTTGGAATTATTTCATTTGAAGATTTAGATTGGTTTACTGATTTCTTTTTATCCTCTTTTACGGTATCAAAACTATCACCATCAAGTTTTGCACCCATAGAAAAAGCTAATTTATCTGCTAAGCCCATACTAACTCCTTGATTCTTGATTGCACATCTATTTCATCTATAGATATAAAATCGTTTTGTTTATATTGCTCAACGGCAACTCTTCCAATCATCGCTGCATTATCAGAGCAATATTTTAATTCACTAAGATATAAAGAAGTATTATGTTTTTTACATAATTCTTCTAATTGTGAACGCAAATGTATATTTGCACTTGCTCCTCCCACAATTGAAAAGTTTTTTGGAACATTTTGTTTAAATAGTTTTTTTAATTTCTGCATAATATGTAAAACTGCTGTTTTTTGAAAAGAAGCACAAATATCATATTTATCTTGTAAAGTTATTCCACCCACCTGATTTTCAAGCTTTTCAATTTCAAGTCTAACTGCATTTTTTAATCCTGAATATGAAAACTCAATTTTTGGACTTTGTCTTAAAGGAACTGGTAAATCAAATCTATTTTCATCACCTTTTAATCCATATTCTTGAACAACTGGACCACCAGGATATCCAAGACCTAACATTTTTGAAACCTTATCAAAGCTTTCTCCAAAACTATCATCCATAGTGCTTGCAATTACTTTCATATCATTTAAACCATTTGCTTCTATTATTTGAGTGTGTCCACCTGAAACCAATAAAACGGTCATTGGTAAAACTTCATCTCTTTCAATAAACAATGAATAAATATGACCTTTCAGATGATTCACAGCAATCAAGGGTAGATTAAAAGATATAGCTAATGCTTTTGCCATAGTTACGCCCTCTGTTAGAGTTACACTCAATCCAGGAGCATTTGTAACAGCTATTGCTTTCAATTTTGGGAAATACTCTTTACATTCCTCAAGAATTTTTGGTAAAGCTTCAATATGAAGTCTAGCAGCTAGCTCAGGAACTACTCCGCCATAAACACTATGTTGTAATTCTTGAGATATTTTTTTATGATAAATTAATTTATTTGTTTCTATATTTGTTATTGCCAGTGAACTATCATCACAAGAACTTTCAATACTTAAAATCATTTTTGACCATCACTATTTATTTCACACTCATCAACTCGTTTTATCCAATCTAATGCACAATCAAGTTTTCCAAATCCAGAAGCTGCATTTATATGTCCAGCATTTTCCATGATTTTCATACCAATATTTAATTTTGACTGAAGTTCAATAGCTTCTTCAATACTCATATATGGGTCATTTGTAGATGCAGCCATGATTATTTCATTTGCTTTTAAATCTTTTGCTATGGGATATGGGAAAAAAGTTTTAGCTTCTTCAATACTTCTATTTCTTGAAACAGGTGCAACTAACATTAATTTATCAAGTTTTATATCAAGTTCATCACAAGTATGAAACCACAAAATATTTGCCAAAGAGTGACAAACTACAATATCAGGTTTAAAATGATTTAATTCATTTTTTAAGAACTCTTTCCACACTTGTAGTTTTGGATTATCTCTTGAAGGAAATGATGGAAATGAAACCACATAATTCTCTTTTATTAAATCACTCGCTAACTGTGCTTGCCAATGAGGAAAATCACTTCCTCCTAATCCATGAAGTATTAAAACTCTTTTATTCAAACACTTTTCCTTTTAATAATTTCTTACACATCTTACATATTTATTCGTATGACGGCTGTCAAAATATTTTGTACCACTTATGAAATGCATATAATCAGCATAAGACCAAAGTGTTCTCCAGTGAGCTTTTTGCGCCCAATATCCATCTGGAACATTAAATTTAAATGATTTATTTATATAATTTTTTATATTTTTCTTATCAACAATTAACTCATATTCTTCAATTTCTGGTAATCGCCAAGATTTAAGCCCCGCAAAATCCAAGTTTTTACAATAATCTTGCGCTTCACTATGTTTTTTTAAAATTTTTACAACTGATGTATCATCATTCCACATGAGTTTTGTAGTGTCATCAATAACTATTTCTTTTGAATTGTCTCTATAGATTCGAGCATCAATAAATGAAAATAAAACGAATAATAAAAGTAAAAATTTCATTAGTTATCCTTTATATGAGATACTTCAAACTTTCCTCTTTCTAGAGCTGATTGTGCTTTTTCGTCTAATAATTCAATAGTAATTTTATAACCATTTTTGAAAACTAGTCCAACGAGTTCTTTGTGTGAAGTTTTCTCTTTCTCTATTGTACTATGTTTTTTCCACTCATCTAATTTTTTTTCATATAATGCAGTTATATCTTTTTCAAAACTATTTCTTGAATAAATCAAATAAACAACCATTATTAAAAGTATTCCAAAAGGAATTAATAAATCAAGACTCACAGAAAATTCTCACTTGTTTATCAATTTCAAAAATATCATCTATTGACGTTGCTTTTACATTGTTAAATTTGTTTATTGCATTTAAAGAAATTTTTGAGATATCTAAAAATCCGATTTGTGAATTCAAAAACTTAGCAACAGCAACTTCATTTGCAGCATTTAAAACAACACCTAAATCAAGATTATTTACTATTTCATCTTTTATTTCCCAAATTGGATATCTTGAAGTTTCTATTTTTCTAAACTCTAAATTTGCAACTTGCACTAAATCAACAGGTTTTAATATCTCTTCATCACAAGAACCCAAAATTGCATAAGCAATAGGAAGTTGCATTGAAGCATTTGCGATATGTGCAGTTGTGCTTCCATCTTTAAAATTTATAAAAGCATGAATTAGTGATTTTGTTTCGATTATTGCATCAAGTTTTCGAATGTCAAAAAGCCAAGCAGCTTCCATTAACTCAAACATTTTATTTGTCATTGTTGCACTATCTATTGTTATTTTATTTCCCATTGACCAATTTGGATGGGAAAGTGCTTCTTTTATAGATACATTTTTTAAATCATTCAAAGGATAATCTCTAAAAGAACCTCCACTAGCTGTAATCATCATAGAATCAATTTTTTTATCTTGTAATAAATACCAAAGTCCAAAATGTTCACTATCAATTGGACGTAAGTTTTTTTGATCTATAAATTTTCCAGCAGCTACTAGGGATTCTTTATTTGCAAGGGCAATTTTTTTACCACACTCTATTGCTTTTAAAGTTGGTCTTAAACCTAAAAATCCAACAAGTGCATTTACAACAGTTTTTGAACTACTTTGCTCAATTGCTTGTAAAATTGCATCTTCTCCAAAAAAAACATTGTTATGACAAACCAAAGGAATATCTTTGGCTTGGTCAATTACAACAACTTTTGGTTTAAACTCTTTTATTTGTTGATTTAGTAACTCGATGTTTCTACCAGCTACTAATACCTCAACATTTAAGTTAAATTTTCGTGCAATATTTAATGTATTTACACCAATAGAACCTGTACTTCCAAGAAGTATCAAATCATAATCCTTAATAATACTAACATTATAATAGCCCCAAATAAATAACCATCAGTTCTATCTAAAATTCCACCATGTCCTGGTAAAAGAGTTCCACTATCTTTTACACCTGCTTCTCTTTTTAAGTAAGATTCAAATAAATCTCCAAAAATTGAAACAAATGAAACTATAGAAGAAATTACGATAGCTGATACAATATTTATTCCATCAGTTGAGAATATTGTTCCTAAAACAACTGCAAATAATACTCCACCAATTACACCTTCGATTGTTTTGTTTGGGCTAGTTTCACAAAATTGTGTTTTACCAAATCCTTTACCTACAAAATATGCACCAATATCTGTACTAGCTACAATTATAAGTAACCATAATAAAGTATTAACTCCATATTCACTATATAAAGTTAATAAAAATAAAAATGACGCAGTTGGGTATAAAAGAGGCAAAAATAGTTTTTGATTTAATGTTTTTTTATAAGCTAATTGAGATGCATATCCAATTGCAACTACAAAAATCAAATCCTCTGGCATTGGATAAAAATATGCAGCAAACCATAAAAGCGATGTATATACATAAATACTATCACTTTTTAAACCAAAAAGTTTCTTTGATTCAGATATTGAAATCATTAACATAATCCCAAATACTAACCAAAATAGAAAATACGAGTCAATATATCCCAGTATTAACATAGCTACGATTAAAACAATACCTGTTTTTATACGAGTTGAACTTTCCCTTATTATTGTAGTCATTTATCAAACCTTGAATTTAAAAGTTCGTGATTATACTAAATTTTGGCTTTTTGTTGGTTTTTTTTGCTATTTTCTAGTTTTTATTGATTAGGATGTAAACATCCTCTACTAAAATAAAGGATGTTTAATAAATATTACAATAATCCTGAAAGTGATTTTGTAAGACCTCTTGTTAGTTCTGCTTGTGCTTCTGGGAATTCTAAGTTTATTTGATTTGCTGTACTCATAACTCTTGTTCTATATATTTTCCATTGAACATTCGAAGTATTTACATTTTGACTAATACTTGAAGTTGTACCTTGTTCTGAATAGTTTTGTTCATTTTGAGATATTCTTTCATCTAAAGCTGGTCTTTGTCTTATTTCTACATCTGTAACCATAGAATAATAAATATCTTTTACCATTGTATCAGCAACTAATCCAACAACCGCTCCAATTGCAGCTCCAATTCCTATATTATTTCCAGAGCCTCCTGTAGCCATTGATGCACCTGCACCTAAAAGTCCACCACCAAATCCACTTTTTAATGCACTATCCTTATCTGTACCATCTATTTTACCAATTTGTAAAACATTTGCTTGAATCATAAAATATGCTTCATCTGGATTATTTACTACTTTAAATCCTCTTGCTGTAAAAGCATCTTTAATTTGTTGTTCAACTTCAATATCTTTATCTGTTGTATTTCTAACTCTTACATAAACTATTTGTTTGTCAGGGCTAACTGGCTCTAAAAATACAGAATCGCTCATTTTTGTTTGAACTTCTAAATTTCTTTTTTCAATTGCAGTTGATGCTGCACCACAACCTGACATATATAAACCTATAGATAATGTTGAAATTATAAATATAGATAATTTAAGAAAATTTTTCAAATTTTTTCCTTTTAGATTATTTTTTTGTATTATACAAAATAAATTGTTTAAAATCGTGAAGAATTTTAAATCTTCACAACAGTTGTACTATATGGATTATACAAAACATTTGCCCCTGATTGGATTTTTACATTTCTTCTTTGTGTAAAATCAACTTCATATGCACCACCACTTTCCACTGAAAATTTTGCACATAATATTGCTGCTTGATTTATCACACCCTCAGGGATAGTCTTTTTTGTATTTTGTACTATTACATGACATGATGGTCTATCTTTTAAATGAAACCAAAAATCACTCGCTTTTGAGTTTTCTAAAAGATGTATATTTTCCCTTTCACTTGTTCCTAACATTATTTTATACCCTTCAAAATAAAAACTTTCATATGTTTGTGCTTTTTTTGTTTTTATTTGATTTTTTTCTTTTTTAGGTGATAAAAACTCGCATTCTTCTATACTATTTGCATTTTTTATATTATTCATCAATCTTAACAGAAATTCTAATTTTTCATCTAAGTTATCTTTTTCAAGGGAAATATTTAAAGCTTTTTGTTTTGCTCTTTTTGCTTTTTTAAATAACTCATTTGAATATTTTGAAGCAGATGGTTTTTCTTCCAAATCTATTTCAAGTTCAACACCTTCATAATTTAGAATTTTCAATGTTTTTTGGTATGGTTTTATGTTATGTATATTTGACAAAATATAATTTGCTTTTTCATATAATAAATTTGATTCTATTTCAAGTTCTTCTTTTTTTGGTAAAGAATCAATTGTCTTTTTTAATTTTTTCGCTTTTTTATCTATTTGAGAAATTTTTTGTTTTTTTACATTTTCTAAATTTTGCTTCTCTTTTTCTTCGTAAATCTCATATAAATACTCTTCAATATTGTCAATCTCTTCCATCTTTGGAATAAAAGTTTGTTTTGGAACTTCATCTAGTTTTATTCCAACTTTTATAACTCTACTTGATGAAAACTCATCAATATGTCTTAAAGCTTCGATAATCACCCTATTTTCATCTAATATTATTATATTTGTATGTTTTCCTGTGAATTCAAGTTGTAAAATTGTTGTCATTTTTTTATAAGATGATGACGAATTTACTCTTATATTTATAATTTTATCATTGTTATAAAGTTCAACATTCTCAATATTAGAATTATTAAATCTTTTTTGTAAGGCAATATCAAAGGGTGCATTAAAATCTTTTTTTGAAGATATTGTTTTTTTACATTTAAATATGGTGCTGTTACTTTTTGATAAGTCAAAATATAATGTATTCTTATTATTAAATTCAATTATAATTATATTATTGTCAATTCTCTTTATAAACTTTACATTTTGCGTGTTTAAGCTTAAATATTCTGTTATCTTTTTTAGTAGGAAATACTTCATTTTGATTCTCTTTAATTATTATATTTTTTTATAAGTATTTTTTTATAAATATTAGTTATAATCATACCCAAGTTTTCATTAGGAGTATAATATGAAATTATTAAAAATTATTATGGCGGGTGCATTAGCACTAGGGATTGCATCTTCTACTTTATCAGCAGATTCAGTAAAAGGTCAAAAATTATTTAGTAAATTACTAAAAGAACCGTGTGGTATGACAGGTGCAAAATTTGCTGCTAAACATTCACAAGAAGAATGGAAAGAATTAAAAACTGCTGGTAAATTTGAAGAAGAAATCATCAAAATTTGTCCAAACGTAAAAGCTGGAGATATTAATGCATCAGTTCAAGAAAATCTTTCTGATTTCGTAATTGAGTTCGCAAATGATTCAGGTAATGTACCTTCTTGCTAAGAAGTTTACAGATTTGTTAAAGATATTTTCAAAGGGTGAGTAATTTCACCCTTTTTTAATGCCTATGAATTAAATATTTAGTCATAATTATATACATACAAAAAAAGGAAAAACATGAAAAGAAATCTTATCGTACTATCTGCAATAGCTGCGTTATCTACGGCATCAATTGCCCAAGATGTTAACAAAGAGATGTTTAATCAAATCCAAACTTTAAAAGCGCAAATTGAAGCTTTAGAAAAAAAGATGGAAGATCAACAAAAACAACAAGTTGCTGCACCTGCTGTTACAACGGTTGATGAAAAAAGAATTGAAAAAATTGAAAAAAAACTTGATACAGTTTCAAAAACAGCAACAGCTGCGAAAGTTCAAAGTGGTAATGACAATCTAAAATGGGATGTTGATTTTAGAACACAAGTTGATAATATTCAATACAAACACGCTGATGGTTCAAAATCAGAAAACAATGCTCTATTAACAAACAGATTATGGTTAGGAATGGGATATAAAGCTGATGATAATTCATCATTTCATGGTAAATTATCTTATAACAAAGCATTTGGAGATACAGCAGATCACTCTCAATCAAATGTAAATCCAGGATATGCAAACTTTGACTGGGTTACAAATGAAAATGCAACAGACAATACAATCAAACTAAAAGAAGCATATTGGTTATACTCAAATGATACTTTTTTAGGTACAAATGTTCCTTGGAATGCTTCAGTGGGAAGACGACCTTCAACTGATGGTTTACCTATAAATATCAGAAATGACCAAAAAGCAAATTCTCCACTTTCACATGTTGTTGATGTTGAGTTTGATGGTTTTTCAATTAGATATGATACTCAAGAATTAACAGGGCTTACAGGTTCATGGTTTAAAATCTGTGGAGGAAGAGGCTTAACAAATGCAACTCCTAGATTTGATATGTTTAGTCCTGCATACTCAGAAGATGATGCAAAAAATGTAGATGTTGATATGTTAGGATTTATTGCAGTTCCTTATGATAATGGACAATACTCTGTTCATATGAATTATGCAAAAGCTTGGAATTTAATTGGATTCGACCAAAATTCATTAGATAGTTTCAATGGTGCATATGACGCGTATAATCCTGCATTTGGTGGAACAATGGATGCGACAACAGCATATAACTTACAAATGGCTACACCTGCATTTAAAGATGTAGGCGATATAGATTTTGCAACAATACTATTTAAAACAGAAGGTATTGGAAATGGTATTTCAGATTATTTAGACAATACTATAGCTTTTGCCTCATTTGCAGCAAGTAGAACAAATCCGAATGCAAATGGAAATCCAATGACAAGTGGTATGCTAGGTTCTCAAGATTCTGAAGTTGGAACTTCTGTTTGGTTAGGAATAAATGCACCTTGTCCTATTTCACCTGATGACTCAAAAATTGGATTTGAATGGAACAAAGGTAGCAAATACTGGAGATCTATGACTTATGGTGAAGATACATACGCTGGAAGTAAAATAGCTACTCGTGGTCAAGCATGGGAAGTTTATAGAACTCAAAATTTAACGAAGGCTTTAAGTTTTGGTCTTAGTTATGTATACATGGAATATGACTACACAGGTTCAAATTCATTTTTTGGAGCGGATGGAACACCTATGACAATGGCTGAAGCTCAAGCAGCAGGACAAAATCCAGTTGAATCAGCACAAGACGTTAGAGCTTATATGAGATATAGATTCTAATACAAAAATAAAAAGAGGTTTTTCCTCTTTTTATTTTCTTCTTTTATCTAAAACCATATTTATCAAATTTATAAATTACTTTTTCAGCTAATTCAATCATTTTAATATTCAAAGCTTTAAACTCTTTATTTTTCATCTCAACTAATAATTTATCATATACATTTGAATATGGATAAAGAATAAAATATATATACTCTTTTGAGCGTGATTCTTTATTTAATTCTTTAAACCAAAGTGCAAGAAGTGAAAAATATAACATTGAAGGATTAAAAGCTTCATTTTGTTTTAGCTCTTTTGATATTTCATTATTAATAAAATTATATCCATCTAAAATGGCTTTGATTCTATAATGTTTTCTGTTTTCTAAATAGTATTTATCTGGTAGCGTTATATTTAAAATTTGTTTTAACATATCATTTCCAATATTATTAAAATTCTCAATAATATCTTTATCTACACCATCTTTTTCTATATCAACACCATCTTTATACGATAGAATCAAGTCTTTACAAAATAACAGTAAGCTTTCAGTTTTTGTTTTTGATAAGTTTATAATCATGGGTAATTGTAACGAAATTTCTCTAAATTAAATTATATCTCATTAAGTTTAAGTCACTTTGAGGTAAAATAATCGTAATTTAATAAATAATTAAGAAAAAAAGGAATTTATTGGAACCTATTGGTATATTAAAAGATGGTCAAATCTACGACCTTCAAACTGCTTTAGCTTTAAATATCCAAGGAGATGAGATTAAAGCTGATGATTCAAAGGAATCTTTAGACATATTAAGACACTCTTGTGCTCATATGATGGCTCAAGCTATTAAAGAACTTTATCCTGAAGCAAAATTTTTCGTTGGACCTGTTGTAAAAGAAGGTTTTTACTATGATTTCAAAGTAGAAAGTAAAATCTCAGATGAGGATTTACCAACTATTGAAAAGAAAATGAAAGAAATCGCAGATAGAAAACTTCCAATTACTAGACATGAAACTACAAAAGAAGAGTTTTTAGAAAAATTCAAAAATGATGAATTAAAACAAGCTGTTCTTAAAAATATCAAAGATCAAACCTTAACCATTTATAAACAAGGTGATTTTGAAGACTTATGTAGAGGGCCTCACTTACCAAATACTAGAATGATTAGATCTTTCAAATTAACAAGAGTAGCAGGTGCTTATCTTGGTGGTGATGAAAAAAATGAAATGATTACTAGAATCTATGGTATTGCATTTTTTGATAAACAAGCCTTATTTGACTACTCAAAAATGATAGAAGAAGCTAAAAAAAGAGATCATAGAAAACTAGGAACTGAACTAGAACTTTTCACATTTAATGATGATGTAGGTGCTGGTCTTCCTTTATGGTTGCCAAATGGTGCAAGACTTAGATCTAAATTAGAACATATTTTATATAAAGCACATAGAATTAGAGGTTATGAGCCTGTAAGAGGTCCTGAGATATTAAAAGCTGAAATGTGGAAAATATCAGGTCACTATGCAAACTATAAAGAAAATATGTATTTTACAACTATTGATGAACAAGAATATGGTATAAAACCTATGAACTGTGTTGGCCATATTCAAATATTTAAAAGCTCATTAGTATCATATAAAGACTTACCTAAAAAACTTTTTGAATATGGTGTTGTTCATAGACATGAAATGTCTGGAGCGATGCATGGATTATTTAGAGTAAGAGAGTTTACTCAAGATGATTCACATATTTTTTGTACTCAAAATCAAATAAAAGAAGTTATTTTTGAAGTTTTAGAGTTTGTTGATGCATTATTAAAAATGTTTGATTTCAAATATGAAATCGAAGTTTCAACAAAACCTGAAAAAGCTATTGGTGATGATATTTTCTGGGAAAAAACAACTGCTGGTATCATGGATGCTTTAAATGAGAAAAATATTTCTTATGGTATTGATGAAGGTGGTGGAGCATTTTATGGTCCAAAAATCGACATTAAAATTCTTGATGCGATTGGAAGAAAATGGCAATGTGGAACAGTTCAAGTAGATATGAACTTACCTTCAAGATTTAATGCTGAATTCATCAATGATAAAGGTGAAAAAGAACAACCTGTGATGATTCATAGAGCTATTCTTGGTTCTTTTGAGAGATTTATTGGTATTTTAACTGAACACTGTGCGGGAGAATTTCCATTTGCTATCGCACCTACTCAAGTAATTTTTGTTCCTATTGCAGATACTCATACTGAGTATGCAAAAGAGTTACAAAAAGAATTACAACAAAATAATATGGATTCTAAAATCTTTGATATGAACGAAAGTTTAAACAAAAGAATTAGAATGGCGGAGAAACAAAGAGTTCCAATGATAGTTGTTATTGGTGATGAGGAAGTTGCTAATAAATCTGTTGCTTTAAGAAACAGAAGAACAAGAGAACAATCAAATATGAGCAAAGATGAGTTTGTATCAATGCTTAATGAAATAATTAAAGGAAGCGAAATTTGAGTAAAGATAAAAGAAAAGACGATGTAATCATGAACGAAATGATTACAGCAAAAGAGGTTAGATGTACAAGTGATGAGGGGACTAATTATGGTATTATCAGTACAAACGAAGCACTTAAACTTGCCGATGAATTAGGTCTTGACTTAGTATTAATTGCTCCAGATGGTAAGCCTCCTGTTGCTAAAATTATGGATTATGGTAAATTTAGATACCAACAAGAAAAAAAGAAAAAAGAAGCTAAAAAGAATCAAAAAGTTATCGTTATAAAAGAGATTAAACTTTCTGTGAAAATTGCTGAAAATGACGTTAACTATAAAGTAAAACATGCAAGAGAATTTTTAGAAGAAGGAAATCATGTTAAATTTAGAGTTTTTCTAAAAGGTAGAGAAATGGCAAACCCACAAGCTGGTGTTGATGTTTTAAACAAAGTTTGGCCAATGATTGAAGATTTAGCAGTAATGGACAAAGAACCAAAATTAGAAGGAAGATACGTAAATATGATGGCTCTTCCTAAAAAAGACTAAGACTTACAAATCTAAAGAAGAGATTTTTCTCTTCTTTACTCCCTAAAATAAATTTCTAACTTTATTTAAAGTTAGGTTAATCAAATTTTAAGTATAATCCAAAACTTTTTCATATAATTTATGAAAACGCAAATTTATAAGGAGGATTCTTCAATGCCAAAAATGAAAACTGTTAGTGGCGCTTTAAAAAGATTTAAAGTGAAGAAAAACGGGTCAATTAAAAGAGGTTCTGCTTTTAGAAGCCACATCTTAACGAAAATGACTCAAAAAAGAAAAAGAAATCTACGAGGACCAAAAACTGTTCATAAAACAGATGCTGGAAGAATACTTGTAGCATTGTGTAAAGCGTAATTACTTAAAAATTTAAGTAATTTTTGTCCCTCCATCTGTGATGGAAAAGTTCAGCATTTGCTGACACCTTATTATAAAAATAATGGTAAAGAAAGGAAATATATATGCCTAGAGTTAAAACTGGTGTTGTTAGAAGAAGAAGACATAAGAAAGTATTAAAAGCGGCTAGAGGATTCTTCAGTGGTAGAAGAAAACACTTTAGAAAAGCTAAAGAACAATTAGAAAGATCTTTAGTTTATGCTTTCAGAGATAGAAGACAGAAAAAAAGAGACATAAGAAAATTATGGATTATAAGAATCAATGCTGCTTGTAGATTAAATGATATTAACTACTCAAGATTCATGAACGGATTAAAATTATCTGGAATTGAATTAGATAGAAAAATCTTAGCTGATATGGCTATGAATGATTCTGCTGCATTTGCATCATTGGTAGTTACTGCTAAAGCTGCACTAAAATAAATTTGCACAAACACTAAAAAAGGGTTAGAAGATTTTCTTCTAACCCTTTTTTTATGCCTTAATTTTTAAGAATTCAAGTTTCTTTCTTTTTTGTAAATAATTTATAAACTAATCTTGGGATTAAAAATATAACATATACAAGAAAAGTAAAAATTAAAGGATGAAAATATCCCAATCCATATGCTGACGAATTGGGTAGGTTTTCCATATGTTGAAGAGGATATTCTATAAACTCTTTATTATGTATAAGTAATGACAATATAATAAATATTATTAAGAATATCCAAATCTCTTTTTTC
>JBGSBO010000041.1:0-16043 GCA_041730535.1 Minisyncoccia bacterium | reverse complement strand
TTAATTGCAATGAACTACCATTTTTTACTATTTTTTCTAATTCTTTTACTGTTTTATTATTTAAATTACTTATATATCTCATATAGTATTATAGCTAAAACTAGCTTATAAAACAAGACATTAATTTTGATTAATTACTTAATGACACATCAGTAATGCTATTGCAAGCAGTAAATGAAAGAGCTACTGAACTTATAAGTATTTTATTAAAATTTCTTCTATTCATCATATTTTATCCTTTATCTTTTTATTTTAGAAAAGTAATAAGCAACCTGCTCTAATTCATAATCACTAAAACCTTTTGCATGTTTTGGCATGATTGTTCCAGCTCTTTTATCATATTTATAATCCAATAATATTTGATACATTGCTATTTTACTCATACCAGCTATATAAGGTGTAATCGCTTCTGATTTACCATCTGTTCCATGACAAGATGTACATGATAAGGATAACATACTTCCTTTTTCAGGGTCATAATCAGCAGCATAAGAAAAGCCGCATATCAACAATAATGTAAGTACTATTTTTTTCATTTTCTCTCCTTGTGATTTTTTGAATCTCTAAAAATTTAAAGAATAAACCATAGATAAAAAATAGTAGTGTATTAATCTTTAAGATTAAATTAATAAATTTTTTTAATTACTTAGTGCGTAGTTTAATATTTTCTTAAGTTATTAAATTGTTCTACTAGAGTATACTTTTATTTTATTAGGAATATAGATGCAAAGTAGTAGAGTAAAAAATTTCATATTAATAATAACATTAATAATAATATTTTTAATTGATTTAGGCTTAATTGTTAATACAAATAATAAATGGAATGAAACAGTAATAAAATTAGAGTATTTAAATTTTGAAGAAAAAGGAAAAGAAGAATATATAAAAAAGGCTTTAGAAAATAGACAAAATGAGTTTCTTTGGACTTTATCTCTCTTTGCTTTATCAAATTTTATAGGAATAATACTTTTATTTCTTTATAGAAAAGAAAAAAAAGACTATGAAATAAGTCTTCATAATGAAAAAGAGAAAGCTATAATAACCTTAAAAAGTATTGGTGACGCTGTAATTACAATAGATGAAAAAGCTATTGTAACTTTTATAAATCCTATTGCTGAAAATATTTTGAAATTTTTAAATAATGAAGTTGTAGGAAAAGAGATTAATGAGGTTGTTAATCTAATTGATAATGAAACAAAAGATAAATTAACCTTTTCTATAGATAAAATTTTAAAAGAAGCAACATTAAAAACTTTATCAGAAAATATTTGTTTAATAAATAAGCATAATAAATTATTTGAAATAGAAGAATCAATTTCTCCAATAAGAGATAAACAAGGAATGATTCTTGGGGTTGTTTTTATTTTTCGTGATGTTACAGAACAAAATGAATATAGAAGAAAATTAATAGAAAATGAAAAAATCATATTACAACAATCAAAAAATTCTGCAATGGTTGAAATGCTTGAAAATATGGCTCATCACTGGCGACAACCATTGTCTGTGATTTCTACCTTGGCAACGGCTTTAAAACTTAAAAAAGAATTAAATATTTTAGAAGATGAATATTTAATAAAATCATTATCAGAAATTAATGAATTTAGCCAAAAACTTTCAAGTGTAATAGATGATTTTACTATATTTTTAAATCCTACTAGTAAAAATAAAGAGTTTTTTTATATAGATATTTCTTTAACAAAAACACTTTCTATCTTAGAATCAAAATTAAAAACTAAAAATATCAAAATAAATTGTAATGTTGAGAAACTTGAGTTAAATAATTATGAAAAAGAATTAATGCAAGTTTTTATGTGTTTTATAAATAATTCAATAGATGCCTTAGATGATAAAAATAATAGTAAATTTATTTTTATAAATATGTATAAAAATGAAAATGAAATTATCATGACATTTTTAGATAATGGTGGAGGAATAGATACATCAATAGAAAATAGAATTTTTGAACCATATTTTACAACAAGATATAAAACTCAAGGAAAAGGTATTGGGCTTTATATGACAAGGGATATTGTTACTAAAGTAATGAATGGTAAAATTAATTTTAAAAATGAAAAATTTACTTTTAATAATGAAGAATTTTATGGTGCTAAATTTACAGTAATTTTAAATAAAGATTAAAATCACAATTATATGTCAATTTGTCATAAAATTGTATAGTTTGTTATAAAAACTGTAGAATTATATTATGTTTATTCACCTTGATTTAGATTGCTTTTTTGTATCAGCTCATAGAACTATTGATGATAGTTTGTTTCACATTCCAGTTGCGGTAGGAGGGCGAAGTAATCTTAATATTTTTTCTTCAAAAAAAGAGATTAGACAAATCTCTTCAAACAGTGGAGCATTTGTGAGTTCCATTCTTACAAATGAAGGAATGAAAAGTTTTAAAGAGTATTTTGTAGATGAAAATGGAAAAATAAGAGGAATAATAACAACATCATCTTACGAAGCCAGAGCCTTTGGAGTAAAAACTGCCATGAGTGTAAATGAAGCTTTGACTTTGTGTCCACACTTAAAAATGCTTCCACCAAACTATCCTTTGTATCACGATTTATCAACAAAATTAAAAGAGCTTTTAACAAAAGAGATTCCTTTAATAGAACAATATTCAATAGATGAATTTTTTGGAGATGTAAGTGGATATATAGATGAAGATGAGATAGTAGAGTTTGCTTATTATTTAAAAAAAAAGATATTTGATGAATTAAAATTGCCTATATCAATTGGAATATCAAACACAAAATATCTTTCAAAACTAATAACAGAATATGCAAAACCAGATGGTGTAAAATATGTAAGTGCTGATAATATAGGAAATTTCATAAAAGATATTCCAATCAAAGAGTTCCCAGGAATTGGAAAAGCATTTCAAGAAAAACTAAAAGGTTATGGGATAAAAACCCTAGGAGATATTAAAAAAAATCAAAAGCTTTTTTATTCATGGCAAAAGCCAGGAATTGATTTGTACAATCGTGTTTGTGGAATACGAGATAATAAACTAACCTTTGAGCGAGAAAAAAAATCAATAGGAATAGGGCGAACCTTTGATGTTATTTTTGACAGAGAGGAACTAAAAAGAAGAGTAATGATTCTTTGCAGATATTTGTGTTTTTTAGTAAAAAAGGCAAAGGTAAATCCACTAACTTACGCCATACAAATAAGATATGAATATAAAATCAAATCAAAAGATTATGTAAATGTAAATAGGATTTTTAATGAAATGGATTTCAAAACCCAAATGGTAAAACTCTTTGAACAAACAGACAACCACAAAACCCATGGAGTAATACAGCTAAATATAACTGTTTTAAACTTTGCAAAAGTAAATGAATACACCTATAATCTTTTTGAATATGAAACAGACTTAAAAAAAAGAGCTTTGACAAATCAAATGCAAAAGCTAAGAAGTAAATATGGAATTGATATTATTAAAAGTGGTTTTGAGATAAAAAAATAATTTTAATTTAACATGAATATCAATGATAATATAATATTTTTCTTAAAAATAAAAGGATTCTTTATGACATATATTTTACAAGTAGACTTCCCCCATGATGGAATTTTTGGTGAAGAGTTTTCAAAAGCTTTTGTTGAATTAGCAAATGATATAGCTTGCGAAGATGGATTATTATGGAAAATTTGGACTGAAAATGAAGCTACAAAAGAAGCTGGGGGAATTTATCTTTTTTCAAATGAAGAAAATGCAAAAAGATATTTAGATAAACATACAAAAAGACTTGAATCGTTTGGATATAAAGATATAAGAGCAAAGATTTTTAGTGTAAATGAGCCATTAAGCTTAATAACAAAAGCGAGTTTTTTAAAATAAAAAATGGCATTTAAGCCATTTTTTAGTCTAAAATTAAAAAACTATCAATAACAAGTATTGGTTATTTTTTAATTTTTTTGATGTATCTATATATTGAAGGTTCAGACATTTGAAGTTTTGCAGCAACTTCTTGTACAGAACCTCTGATATTAAATATGCCACAGTCATTTAAAGCAGCAATTACATTGGTTTTTTCTTCTATTGTCATTCTATTAGGTTCAACATCAAATTGATTTAAAATTGCATCTATTTTATTTGTTGTTACTTCTTGAGGATTTGAGTTTAGATTTTCTTTTATATTACTAAGTGCTAAAACTTTATCATCTACATAGTTTGGAAGTAGGGAAGTTAAAAATGATAATGATTTTTTTACTTCATTATAATCTGAATTTAAGCATAATGCTCCAACTATATTGTTTTTTTCATCTCTAATGAAATATGTTGATGAATATAATAGATTATCACCGGTAGCTTTAGAATTATAATTACATATAAACTGTTTATTACCCTTAGATTCTGTTATCATAAATTCTAGTACTAAATCTGTTATTGAATCTCCAATTTTTCTATTACTTATATGTCCATTAATAATATGTACTATTGAGTGATCGTAATTAATTAAATCATGTAGAATTATTTCAGTATTACTTCCTAATACTTCACCTAAGAAATCAGCAATTGAAATAAATTTTTTAATATAAGAGTTCAAAAAGGACCTTTCTTATGTATATTTATAGTGTACATTATAAGAAATAAAATGAAAAAAGTCAATAAGACAATAATAAATTATTAGAATAATGAAAAAATTAAATTCTTTTAATGATAACTTTTTATCATAAATTATTCTAAATAGAGCAAAATATGTGATTTTGTTTATTAATTATACATAAATTTCAGAATAGTCAATAATAAATTATGAAATTGTATAAAATTTATGATAAAAACTATTTACTTTAATAAAAATTTATTATAAACTGCTTTTAGTGAAAAAAAATTATCATTAAGGAACTAATATGAAAGCTATTAACTCAATTAAAGCACCAAGTGCAATTGGACCATATTCACAAGCAGTAGATAAAGATGGATTTATATTTGTATCAGGGCAATTACCAATTGATGAAACTACAGGTGCATTTGCAGGAGAAGATATAGCTTCTCAAGCAAAACAATCTTTACAAAATATTAAATATATTTTAGAAGAAGCAGGTCTAGAAATGAAAGATATTTCAAAAACAACAATTTTATTAAAAGATATTGAAGATTTTGCTATTGTAAATGAAGTTTATGGACAATTTTTTACAGCTCCATATCCAGCACGTGCAACATATGAAGTAGCAAGATTACCAAAAGATGCTTTGATTGAAATCGAAGCAATTGCAAAAAGATAAAAAATTATTATAAATATTGATGGAGAAATAAAATGAAAAAAGATGTTATTGTTGTTGGTGCTGGATGTATTGGACTTATGTCAGCATATTGTTTACAAAAAAGTGGAAGAAGTGTAACTGTAATTGATAAAAATGATATTACAAATGGTACATCTTTTGGTAATGCTGGATTATTATCTGCTTTTAAAAAAGCTCCTTTAAGCGCACCAGGAGCGATTCCAGATACTATAAAATTGATGTTAAAAGGTGAATCACCTGCAAGTGTTCATCCAACATTTGATTTACATTTATATAAATGGCTTTTAAAATTTGCAGCAAGTTCAAATCAAGCTAGATTAAAAAGAACATTAGCTTTATTTGAAAGATATGGACAAGTAAGTTTAGATATGTATGAATCAATGGTAAAAGAGGATGGAATGGATTTCCATTTTTGTAAAGATGGCCTTTTAATGATTTATACAGAACAAAAAACTTTTGATGCAAAAGCTGCTCATTGTGAAGATCCACACGCTTATGAAATTCTTTCAAAAGAGCGAACAAAAGAGTATATGCCAATACTAAATGATAAGGTTATTGGTTCTATTTTATTAAAAGAAAATGGTCATATTGATCCAGGTGAATTTATGGTAGAGCTAAAAAAATATTTAGAATCAAAAGGCGTAGAATTTTTATTAGATGAAAAAGTAGATAAATTAGAATTTCAAGGTTCTAAAGTTAGTAAAATTCATACTTCAAAAGGTTCATACGAAGCAGAAACATTTGTTTTATCAACGGGTGCTGATGATACTTTAGCAAAACAAGCAAAAAACAAATTTATGATGACACCTGCAAAAGGTTATAGTATCACATTTAAAATGGATGATGCTTTAAAACCAAAAACTTCGTCTTTATTCGCTGATTTATTCATTGCAATGACTCCAAGAAGAAATACAGTTAGAATGACTTCAAAACTAGAACTAGGTACTACAAATCCAGATGTTGTAAGAAAACAAATTGATAGTATCCATAAAAATCTAGCTATGTACACAAATACTTTTGAAATGAGAGAACAAATTGAATGGACAGGATTTAGACCACTTACTCCAAATGATATTCCAATTCTTGGATATGACGAAAACTATAATAATTTAGTTCACGCTACTGGACTTGGTTGGCTTGGAATTACATTTGCTCCTGCAATTGGAAAAATAATAAGTGATGTAATTACAATAGATAAGAGAAATGAAACAAATGTAGATGTTTTATTATTTTCAGCTTTCTTTCAAGGATAATATATAAAGAAGAGTTTATCTCTTCTTTATACAATTTTTTTTATTTTAGTTTGGTTATTAAATTAATTAGTGAATTAATTTAATAATTAAACAAGTTGTTTAGTTGCTATTTATTTAATATCTAAGGAGAGAGACTTATGAAAATATTTAAAAGTATGCTATTTTATATAGCAATGTTGTGTATATCAAGTATTGGTTTTGCAGAGGAGATTGTTGGAATTGATCAAAAAATAGATCAATTTTTTGGTACTTACTTAGGTTGGTTTTCAAATGCTATTTTTTATGGTGTTAAAATAGTAGATGGGGTAACATTCCCTTTAATTGTTGCTTGGTTATTTGTTGCTGCTATTGTTTTTACTTTTTATTTTGGTTTTGTTCAATTTAGGAATTTTAGATTATCTTTAGATATTGTATCTGGTAAATATACAGACCCAAATGCTAAAGAAGCAGGTGAGGTTTCTCACTTTCAAGCTCTTACTTCTGCTTTATCTGGAACTGTTGGTCTTGGAAATATTGCAGGAGTTGGTGTTGCTTTAGCAATTGGTGGACCAGGAGCTACTTTTTGGATGATTGTTTGCGGATTATTTGGAATGGCATCAAAGTTTACTGAATGTACATTAGGTGTAAAATATAGAAATGAAAATGCAGATGGTACAGTATCTGGTGGTCCAATGTACTACTTATCAAAAGCATTTAAAGAAAAAGGTCATGTGAAAATTGGTAAATTCTTAGCAGTTGGTTTTGCAATTATGACAATATTTTCAACATTTGGTGCTGGAAATATGTTTCAAGGAAATCAAGCTAATGCAATGATTGTACAAACTTTTGGAATAGCTCCTGGTTATGGTTGGGTTACAGGTATTATCTTGGCTTTATTGGTTGCATCTGTTATTATTGGTGGTATGCCATCAATTGGATCAGTTACTTCAAAATTAGTTCCATTTATGGCTATATTATATATTGGAATGTCACTTATTGTATTAATTTATCATTATGATCAAATAGGAAGTGCAATAGAACAAATATTTGTTGGAGCATTTACAGGGGCTGGCGTTGCGGGTGGTTTTATTGGAGCATTAATCCAAGGTCTTAAAAGAGCGACTTTCTCAAATGAAGCAGGTGTTGGAACATCAGCTATTGCACATGCTGCTGTAAAAACAAAAGAACCCATAACAGAAGGTTTAGTTTCATTACTTGAACCATTTATTGATACAGTTGTAATTTGTACAATGACAGCTTTAGTTATTACAATTTCAGGAATGAATACAGGAGCGTTAAGTGGAGTTAATTTAACATCGGCTGCTTTTACTGAAACATCATTTATATTTGAATATATTTTAGCACTTACCGTAGTTATGTTTGCATTTTCAACGATGATATCATATTCATATTATGGCTTAAAAGCATGGACTTATCTTTTTGGTGAAACTAAAACTAATGAAATTGTTTACAAAACTATATTTTGTTTATTTGTAATTGTTGGTACAAGTATCAGTTTTAGTGCTGCTATAGATTTTTCTGATGCAGCAATGTTTTCAATGTCTATATTTAATATTATAGGACTATATTATTTAATGCCAATTGTTAAAAAAGAATTAATTTCTTTTATTGCAAGAGTTGATTCTGGAGAAATAAAAAGATATAAATAGATATTTCAAATAAATTAAATCAAAAGGAGGAGTTTACTGCCTCTTCTTTTGATCAATTTATTCTTATAAAAGTAATAAAAAGTTTTAGTGCTTCTTTTTATTACTTCTATAAGAATACTGATTTAGTATAATATATGAATAGGAGAAAATAAGTGAAATTATCAAGAGCAGTTTGGGCTGAAATTAATTTAGATAATTTAGCTCATAATATGAGAGAAACAAGACGAGTAACAAATAAAAATAGTAAAATTACTGCTGTAATTAAAGCTGATGGTTACGGCCATGGCGCAGTTTGCATTGGGCAAACATTACTTGAAAATGGTGCTGATAGATTTGCCGTTGCTACATTAAGTGAAGCAATACAATTAAGAACTTTTTTCCCTGATGTCGAAATTATGGTTTTAGGATATACTCCTGAAAACCTAGCTATTGAGCTTATTAAAAATAATATAATACAAACAATTTATACCATAGAACAAGCTAATGAATTTTCTAAAATAGCTATTGAATTAAATCAAAAATTAACTGTACATATCAAACTAGATACTGGAATGAATCGTTTGGGAATGTTGTGTTGTGATGAAACAATTGATTCTATATTGAAAATGAGTAAACTTGAGGGCTTATTTATAGAAGGTATATTTACTCACTTTGCAATGGCTGATGAAACTAATAAAGAGTTTACAGAACAGCAAGTAGAAAAATATAATTATATTGTAAATACATTAGAAAAAAGAGGTCTTAATATTCCTATTAAACATGTGTCAAATAGTGCTGCTATTATTGATATGCCAGAATATAATTTTGATATGGTGCGTGCTGGTATTATGTTATATGGTTTATATCCTTCTTTATATGTAAATCATAAGGCTGTTAATTTAAAAGAAGTAATGTGCCTAAAAGCAAAAGTTTCTCAGGTTAAAGAAATAGAAGCTGGTTGTGGTGTTAGTTATGGTTTAAAATATAAAACTGAAAAAAAATCACAAATAGCAACTCTTCCTATTGGTTACGCAGATGGTTTTACTCGTATGTTAACGGGAAAAGCAAAAGTTATGATAAAAGGTTCAAAAGTTCCTATAATTGGAAATATATGTATGGATCAATGTATTATAGATGTGACTGGACTTGATGTTAATATTGGTGATGAGGTTGTTTTATTTGGGGGAAATGATAGTGAGGGGATTTCTATAAATAGTGTTGCTAATTTATTAAATACAATCAATTATGAAATTGTATGTATGGTTGATAAACGAGTTCCTAGGTTATATATTAAAGATAATAAAGAAATTGATTTTAAAGATTATGTATTGATTTTAACAAAAGAGTATTAACTATACTCTTCTGTCAATTTGTTATAGAACTTTACATATTGCGTGTCACCTTCATCCCTAGCTTTCATGGCAGGTCTTGGGTGTTCATTTAAATGTCCTGTTAAAATATAAGGTACACTTGGACCCCAATCTAACTCTTTTTCTAAAGGTACAATAAAAGTTTCAATAAATTTAAGTACAGGTACTAATTTATATTTTGGATTTTTTAAGAAACCTAATAATAACTCCATTGCACAATTTCCAGCACCTCGTCCTAATCCTGAAACTGTAACATCTAAATAACTTGTTCCATAAATCATAGCTTCTAGTGTATTCGCATATGCTAATGTAAGATTATTATGTGCATGAATTCCTACTTTTTTACCAACAGGTTTAGAAGCACTTAGGTATTTAGCAGTTAATTTATTGATTTGTTCTGGGTAGAATGAACCAAAACTATCAGCAATATAAATAACATCTACATTTGTTTTACTAAGTGTTTCTAAAACTTGATCTAATTCATCATCAAATGATTTTGAAATAGCCATGATATTACAAGTAGTTTCGTACCCTTTTGCATGGAAATCTTCGATTAATTCAATAGCTTCTGGTAATTGATGAATATAAGTAGCAACTCTTATCATATCAACTACACTTTCACTTTTTAGTGGAATTTCTTCTTTTATAGTTCTTCCAACATCAGCCATTGTTGCAATTTTTAGATTTGTATTATTTTCACCTACAATTCTTCTTATGTCTGCTTCTTTACAGAAATTCCAAGCCCCATATTCTTCTTCACTCATTACTGTAGGAGATACATTTTTACCAATTTCCATATAATCAATACCAGCAGCTACGCAAGTTTCATAAAGTGCTTTTACGAAATCATCTTTAAAATGGTAATTATTTACAAGCCCACCATCTCTGATTGTACAATCAAAAACTTTTATATCTTCTCTAACTGTTAGTATTGAACCTTTTTTTTCAATCATTTTTGTTCCTCGTTATTCTTCTTAAATAATGTTTATTATAATATCTTAATGGTACTCAAATCAACTTTAATATGAAGTCAAAGATAATACATCTTCTATTTTATTATAAGAATAAAAGCTAAATTCTTTGTTTTTTGCTTTTATTGTATGCACAGCCATTCTATCTGCTAGTTCATTTCCTTCCACTCCTGAGTGACCTTTTACATGTTTTATTTCAATTTTATCTTTTAATCTTTCATATAATTGATGAGCTTCTTTTATAAGTTCAAGATTTTTAATCTCTCCACCTTTTTTTGTCCAGCCTTTTGCTTTCCAACCGTAAGCCCATAAAGTGATACAATCAATACTATATTTTGAATCAGAATAAATTGAGATAATATTTTTGCTATTAGATTGTCTAGCTATTATTAAAGCTTGATAAAGTGCGTTTAGTTCAGCAATATTATTTGTTCCATCTTCTTCGAAAGCACCATAAAGTAAAACTGGATTTTTTTTATTTGAATAAATCGCTAATCCACTTCCAGCATTTCCAGGATTTCCAGAACATGCCCCATCACAGTAAATTCTAATATATTCTTCGTCATCTTCATCTTTTTTAGGAATAGAAATTTCTTCTGTTTTAGGAATTTGATATATGGATTTTGCTTTAATATTATTAAATTCTAATACCATATGATAGTTTTTTATTATCTGTTCTTGAGCTTTTAAAGATAAATCTCCTTTTAAAAGCATTAATAAATTTGTATCATTTTTTGATACTTCTTTGTTTAAAACTAATTCTTTCCAATTGTCTAAAGCAGGATATTCTAAAGCTAAAATTTTAAATTGTTCTTTATTTAGTGTGTCTTTGTGGGATATTAACTGTATAAAGCTATTGTCTATGGTCATTTTATTTTCTCTATTTCTTTTGATTTTAGATGAAAGTATACTAAAAAATATTATAGCCCTTGCTTTTAAGAAAAAAATAAGTTATACTGTGCCCACTTAAGATGAATTCGAGTTTCATCTGTTATTTTATTTTATGCTTTTTATTGATTCTCACACCGTTAATATTACTCATTATTTATATCTTAGACAACAAGCTCATATTTATCTTTTTATTAACTTCATAAAAATGAAGAAAAAAAAAGGAAAAGCATATGTCAATTACACATATTAAAACAAACAAAAAAATCGAAGTTTTATTAAGACTTTTAGCAAATAACGAAAATTTGGTGGACGCTAGTTCTAAATCTGGTTTAAACATAGAAAAAACAAAAGTAATTCTTAATAATAAAAATAACTAAGTTATATAAAAATTATTATTTCCACTTAACTTCAAATATAAAGTACTTCTTTTTATTATTATTTAATATATACTTAAACTTAATTTTCATTGATTCTGTTATAATATTTAAAAATAAAATAAATTGGAGTTTTTATGCTTTCAAAATTATCGATAAAACAAAAGCTAATTTTAATAATGTTAATACCACTTCTCGTGGTTATTTTATTAGCAGCAAAATTAGCTGTAGATTCATTTAGTACTTCTAAAAATCTTCGTTCATTAGAAAATGTTGTAGTTCTTTCTACAAAAATTGGAGCTTTAGTTCATGAAACTCAAAAAGAAAGAGGTATGACAGCAGGATTTTTAGGAAGTTCTGGTGAGAAGTTTAAAGTAGAATTACCAACTCAAAGAATAAATGTTGATGAAAAATTAAAAGATTTAAATAGTTTTTTAGATGTATTTAATAAAAATGACTACAGTCCTGAATTTTTAGAAAACTTAAATGCAGGTCTTAAAAAACTTGAAAATTTAAGTGATACTAGAAGTGGAGTTACCGCATTGTCTTTAAATGCAGCACTTGCAATAGCTTATTATACGGATTTAAATAAACTATTATTAAATGTAATAGGAAGTATTACAAAATTATCAAATAGTGCTACTGTATCACAACAGCTAGTCTCTTATATGAGTTTTTTATTATCAAAAGAGAGAGCTGGAATTGAAAGAGCTGTTGGAACCAATACTTTTGCAAAAGATAGTTTTGGAGTAGGTATGAAAGCAAAATTTTATACTTTAATTGCAGAGCAAGATGCTTATATGGATTCATTTCTAAAAGTTTCTAATTCAAAAATAGTTCAATTTTATGAAACAACTTTAAAAGCTAATTCTATTGAAGAAGTTGAAAGAATAAGAAAAATTGCATTATATAGTGATATTGAAACAAAATTTGGAATTGATGCTAATCATTGGTTTAAAGAAATCACAGAAAAAATAAATTTACTAAAAAAAGTAGAAGACCATATTTCTCAAACATTAGTTATCACTATAGATAATGAAATGAATAATGCTAATCAAAATATGATTGTATTTGGTTTATTGAGTATTTTTGGAATAGCTTTAACTATGATTTTAGCAAGGACTATTGCTTTTACTATTTTAATTGATGTTGATTCTGTAAAAAGAGGTGTTGAAAATTTCTTTGCATTTATTAATTTTGAAAAAGATGATATTGAACTTATAAAAGTTAACTCAAATGATGAATTAGGAATGATGTCAAGAATTATTAATACAAATATAGAAAATACAAAAATAAATATTCAAAAAGATAGAGCACTAATAACAGATACAATAAGAGTTACAAATGCAATAAATAAAGGTTATTTAAATACAAAAATTGAACTAGGTTCAAGTAACCCATCTTTAAATGAATTAAAAGATATTATTAATGAAATGTTAGAAACATTAAATAGTAATATTTCAAATATTTTAAGAGTATTAACTTCTTATTCAAAACTTGATTTTAGACCAAAATTAGCTGAAAATAACCTTGAAGGTATTATAAAAGAGTTAGAAAAAGATGTAAATATTTTAGGTGATGTTATTACTCAAACTTTACTTGAAAATAAAAGAATAGGAATAACTTTAAGTAATAATGCAAATATTTTAACTAATAATATGTAAGGAATCGCAAGTGCTGCAAATTCACAAGCTGCTTCTTTGGAAGAAACGGCTGCTTCTTTAGAGCAAATAACTTCAAATATCACAAATAATACTCAAACAACAACCCAAATGGCAAATTATGGAAATAAAGTTAAAACTTCTATTTCTTTAGGTCAAGAATTAGCAAATAAAACTGTGATTTCTATGGAAGAAATTAATTCTCAAACATCAGCTATTAATGAAGCTATTACAATTATTGATCAAATTGCCTTCCAAACTAATATTTTATCATTAAATGCAGCTGTTGAAGCAGCAACTGCTGGTGAAGCTGGACGTGGATTTGCTGTTGTTGCAGGAGAAGTGAGAACACTTGTAAGTAGAAGTGCTGAAGCTGCTAAACAAATAAAAAATTTAGTTGAAAATGCCCAAAGAAAAACTCAAGAAGGTAAAGATATAGCTTCTGATATGATAAAAGGTTATTCTCAATTAAATGAAAATATAACTACTACTTTAGAATTAATTCAAAATGTTACGACTGCTAGTAAAGAGCAAGCAGCAGGAATGATTCAAATAAATGATGCGGTTAATAGCTTAGATCAAATTACTCAATTAAATGCACAAAATGCTTCTTCTGCAAATGAAATAGCACAAAAAACACTTGTTATTTCAAATACTATTATCGAACAAGCTGATGCAAAAGAGTTTAATGGTAAAGATTCTCTTCGAGTTTAAAAGTAAAAAATAAAAGAATAAAAGAGGTTTTAAAATTCTCTTTTATTCTTCTTTATGTCGTCTTCCATTAAAAGTTAAAACATTAGCCAATTTTATTTGTTCTTTTGTATTTAAAATCATATATTCAATTCCCTCAATTACTTCCATAGTTTGAACTAAACCTTTAGTAGTTTTTTTTTCATCATTTTCTAAATAAACAACAGTTGAGGGAATTTTTCTTTGCATGGCTACATTTAATTGGTCAAAAAATTCGCAAGATATTGGGCTATACATATAAAAAACCTTATTTTAAATTGAATTGGATTTTAGTATTTATTAAATTAATAAATGGTTTTTACGGAACATAACTTTGTTTGGTTCTTATAAAAGAAGTTGTATAAAATATCTCTCTTAAAAATAAAAGTAGGGATATTATCAAAGAAATCATTGCGAATATAAATAATGTTGCTATAAATATAGAGTCTTTAAATTCAAAAATTGCACTTAAAAACATGGTTACAATAACCAATGAAATCAATAATCCAGTACTTGTTGCAAACAAAATAGCTAGATTTGTATTTCTCATTCTCATTGTTAAAAACTTTCTTCTTTGAGTCATTTTTAAAATAGTTTTTTCATCTTTAAAAAGATTCTGATTTTCATCTTCATATTTGTCTAACTTATCAACTTTATCAATAATTCTTGAAAGTCTTCCTGTAAAAACATTTAATAATCCAGCAACACCTGCAAGTAAAAACACAGGTGCTACTGATAATTGAATTAGTTGGGAAACAGTATTTATGCTATTTGTATCTATTACATTAATCATTTTTTCTCATTTTATATCACATTTTCCAAATTTACATCTAAAAAATTTTACAAGCATATATACAAAAAATAGGATAATTCCTATTTCAAATATTTTATATAAATATTCCATAATAAAACTTATTTTACTTCATCAATAATTTCTAAAAGTGTCTCTTGTGTTTCTTGTGCAAGGTCGATTAGATCAGGATTTATATCATCAACTAATTGAACTAAAGAGTTCATAGCAATTATTGTTTCTCCATCTTGGCTATAAACAGAAATTTTACAAGGCATGATTATTGAAAGTGACATATCTTCACTTAAAAATTTTTGAGCAATAATAGGATTACAAATATCAACTATTTGACACTCATTTCCTAAATCAATTCCTTTTGATTTTAATGTTTCATTTACATTATGAATATGTTGAACGCCAAATTTATATTTTGCACATACTTCTTTTAGACAATCAACAACTTCTTGAACACTTTTATTTGAAACTTCCATATATTGCATTTTATTTTCCTTTGTTTTTTTTAAAATTGTTTGATTATAACTAATTAGTTTTTATATATAAATTTTTATTTAATTTCTGATATTTTTTTTACTTAATAGGGTGATTTCTTTAGTCTTTTTTATTTTTTAGTAATGGAGGTTTTATAGGATAGGGAAGCTTAAAAGCTTTCCCATTCAGCATCGTCTGATTTATTTGAAATAACTTTTATTTCTTGTTTCAGTGGTTTTTTTTCTACTTTTTTTGTGTTACTTGATTTGATTTTATACCATAAGAAGAGCTTGATTTTAAGTTCATCTCTTTTGCATTGACATCATTTTTACCAATAAACTCTTTGGCATTTGCATTACTTACAACTAATTTTGCAATTTCATCTGTTATTACTGCTACGTCATGAGTTTGAGAAGCAATCTCTGCATTTTGTTGAGTTTGTTGGTCTAGTTGATTTACGGCATCATTTATTTGTTCTATCCCAGATAATTGTTCTTTACTTGACATTTCAATATCAGAAATTAAATTTATAGTATTTGTAATATTTGTATTTAATTCTTTATATCCTTCTATCATATGACTTGCAATTTCTTTACCTTGATTTGCTTTTGATGTTGCATTTGTAACAATA
>JBGSBO010000040.1:0-16196 GCA_041730535.1 Minisyncoccia bacterium | reverse complement strand
GCTATTGCACTATTTGAATTCTTTTCTTTTATTTCTATTGTTATATCAAATCCAAATGATTTTAAAGTATCAACAATAGCATCTTGAAAAGGTTTTAAATCAAAATTTGGATTTACTTCAAGAAGTGAAAAATCTAAATCTTCAGAAAATCTAGGAAGATTATGTAAAATTCGTAAAGCAGTCCCACCATAAAAAGCAGCATGTTTAAAAAATCCAGCATCATACAGTCCAAGCAATACTATTTCTTGAAGAATTTCTCTTAATGCATCAAAACTACTATTTGAATTTGATAAATCGTATTTTTCTAACATTTTCATAAGTGCTGGGTGGGTCATAATTTTCCTTTTTTTACTATAGTTGCCAATGTTTTTAGATTTCTTGATTTATATGCAGTTGCAATTATTTCTATAAGTTCATAATTTAAAGGTGTAGTAATATCAATTCTTAAATCATATTTTAGATATTCAACCATTGAATTTTGAGTTAAAGTTCCAATGCCTCTATCATATTTTATTTTATCACATAATGCTTTTTCAGCAGTTGCAATAAATCTTCCACCTTCAACATCATCATAAATCCAATCAATTCCTAAAGAGTATGCAACAGAGCTTACTTTTTTATAACTAAATCTTCCAATAGGAGTATCAAATAATTTTTCATTTTTACTTGTAGCTGATGTTACTTCACTTACTCTTTCAGGTATCATTCCATAATAACTTAATGCATAATCAAATGATACATAAGATGGAGAGTATAAAGCATTTGCAACACTGAGTAGATTAATAGGTTTTGTTTCATAAAGTTTAGAAAAAGTATAAAATCCTTTTTTTAATCTTATTAGTTCTTTATTTCTTACAAGATTTGATATTTTTTCATTTACATTACTAATTGATTTTTCAAGTAGTGAATATATCATTTCATGGGAAAAGATACTTAATGGTAAAGCATTTTTTAATTCTATTGTTTTCATAAGAATAATTTTAGCATAATATTCATTATATTATATAGATAATCCAATTTATTGAGATTTAATTTATATAATAATGAATTTTTTATATTAAGAAAATAAAATTTAGAATAATTCTTGAAACTTAATTTAATATTAATAATATACACGAGAGAGCTAAGATAAAAATATGCAAAAAGAAGTAGATGAAAAATTATTTTTAAACATCTGTTTTCCGACACCCAGAAATTTTTTCATATTTTAAATTTCCAAAAATATATGAAAACCAAGAAATATGTTTTTCGTTAGATGTCGGAAAATATAAAGTTAGTTTTCGTATACAATTATTTATTTTTTTAAATTTATTTGATAGTTAAAAATTCAAATGTTTTTTGTGATTTATAAATTCCTAAATTTTTCAATTAAAAATTTTATTTTTAATTCATGTGCCAAACTTAAAGCACTATTTTCCTATAAGAAATAATAAAATTTTTATCACAACATATTTATTCAGAAAATATTTGTATCTAGCTATAAATTCTAAACTCAATAAGAACTAATTTAGATATTATTCTTTATGATAAAATTACTATTACTAGAAGATGATCAAGTGTTAGCTGAATCTCTTATTGAGCTTTTAGAAAGTGAAAACTTTGATATTGTTCATGTGCTTAATTCTCAAAAAGCTTTGGATGAAACATTTTTACAAAAATTCGATTTATTACTACTAGATGTTAATGTTCCTTTGTTTAATGGTTTTGAGCTTTTAAAAAGTTTAAGAGATAGTGGTGATAAAACTCCTGCAATATTTCTTACCGCACTTACTGATATTGCATCTTTATCAAAAGGCTTTGATGTTGGAGCAGATGACTATATAAAAAAACCTTTTGATTTTGATGAATTACTTATTCGAATAAATGCTATTTTAAAAAAGCAGTATCATACTTATAGTAATGAACTTACTCTTGATGATTTTCATTTTTTTATAGAAAAAAATGAACTTTATAAATCAGATATTTTTATTCCTCTAACTCCTTATGAATTAAAGCTTGTGTTATTGTTTTTTAAAAATATAAATACTACATTGACTAAAGATTTTCTAATTGATTCTTTAGATGATTTTAAAGATATAAGCGAAGGAGCTCTTCGTGTACATATTACAAATTTACGTAAAATTGGCTTACCAATTGCAACAATAAAAGGAATAGGATATCGTTTTGCATCGTCATGAAAGAAATGCTTTTTTAAAGTTTTTTATTACTTATTTTTTTAGTGTTGCCTTACTTATTTTAATTGCTGGATTTTTTTATTTTCAACAAATGAAAGAAGAATATTTAAAAGCAGAAGATTTTTCTTTAATTACCTACGCTCGTTATATTAAAATTGGGGATAGTAGTAATACTTATTCTAGTGAATATCATCATAAATTTGTTGATACCCACAATAAATATATAGATATTAGGAACTTTGAAAAAATAGGTAAAGAATTTACAAAGCTTATTCCCATGTCAAATAATGAACCATATCTTCAAGTTTATAAATCTGATGAAAATTTTAATAATGAAGTTTATGAATTACTGTTAAGAGTTATAGTAGTTCAACTTTTATTACTATTTATTTTTGCAACACTTAGTTTTTATTTGGCAAAAAGTTCTTTAAAACCTCTAAAAGAGAGTATTGAAACTTTAGATAAATTTGCAAAAGATTTAATTCATGATTTAAATACACCTATCACTGCTATGAAATTAAATATTAAATTACTTGAAAAAGATCCGCAAATAAAGAATATCAAAGCTATTCAAAGATTAAATAAAAGTATAAATACTGTTACAGAGTTACATGAAAACTTAACTGTTTTACTTGAAAAAAGAACTTTTCAAATCATATCTGTAAATATATTTGATATTGTTCAAGAAGTCGTTCATCTTCATGAGCCTAGTTATCCTAATATAACATTTGATATTTCAAAGAATTCTTTGATTATTGACACAAATCCCAATGCTTTAAAAGAAGTGTTACACAATATTATTTCTAATGCATGTAAATATAATAGTCACAATGGATATGTACGTGTTTATGAAGAAAATAAAATATTGCATATTAGAAATAGTGGTGCTGAAATTAATGAAACTAATAAGATTTTTAATCGAAATTATAGTGAACAAAATAGTAGTGGAATAGGATTAGATATAGTTAAGCGTTTATGTGATGCTATGAATATAAAAATTGAGGTTACATCAAATGAAGAAAGTAATTGTTTTAGTTTAATCTTTGATAAATAATCCTTTATCCTAACATTAAGCTAATATGAGAAGAGTACAATAAGCATATTATTTTGAAAAAGGATTCCAAATGAAAAAAAGCTTATTACTATTAAGCTTATTCTTCTCATGTGCTTATACTCAAACTTTGAGTTTAGAACAAAGCATAGAAAAAACTCTTTTAAACAATCCAGATATTCAATCTTTTATTTTAAAAACTGAATTATCGCAGAAAAATTATGATGTAACTTTTGCTGATAATTTACCACAAATAAATTTGCAAGCTGAGTATGATTTTGCGCAAACTTACACTAGTTCTTCAAATGGAACTTTTTATACTACTGAAAAAAATGGCGGATATGCAGGTGCAAGTTTAAAGCAAAGAATATGGGATTTCCAAAAAACTTCTTCTAAATTAGATTCTTTAAAAATAGATGAAGATATAGCTAGCTTATCTTTAGAAGATATGAAAGCACTTATGGCTTACAAAATAAAATCTTTGTATAAACTAATTGTTGTTCAAAAAGAAGCAATAGAAGTTCATAAAAAAGATTTGGATTCAAAAAAAGCTTATTATGAACAAGCTCAAGGACTAGTTTCTCAAGGGTTTAAAACAAAAGCAGATTCAAGTCGTTTTTTATCAGCAGTTTATTTTTCAGAAGAAAATCTAGCCATTGCACAAGCTTCATTTGATAAAACAAAGAAATCTCTTTCTTTATATATGGGAGAAAAAATAAAAGATGATACTACTTTTGAATCAGATATTATAAAGAAAAATTATTCTTTTGAACCTGATTTAGTAGAAGAGGAAATCTTAAGTAATAATTCTCAACTAAAAATAAATGCATTAAATATAGATAAAAATAAACTTTTATATAAATCTGCAAAAGCATCTCATTATGGTTCAATTGATGGGGTCGCTTCTTATAATCATTTTGATACTTTAAATGAATATAACACTTCAACTATTGGTGTTACAGTTGTTGTTCCACTTTATAGTGGAGGAAGAATTGAAGCAGAAACACAAAAAGCAAGAATTAATATTCAATTAGCAAAACAAGAACAATCATCTAAAATATTAGCTATTAAAGAAAGTTTATCAAATTTACTTATTGATATTGCCAGGTATGATAAAACTATTGCCTCAAAACAAGCTCAACTTCATTGGGCTAATGATACAAAAGATGTTCTTGAAGGACGATATAAAGAAGGTCTTTCAACGTACATAGAGGTACTTGACGCTGAGTCATTAATCTTGACTGCACAATTAGAACTACTTGAGGCTTATTACACTAAAAGTACATCTATAGATCAAGTTGACTATTTAAAAGGAAAAATACAATGAATAAAAGAATTAAATATATAATAATTATACTACTTGCTATTGTAGGAGGATTTCTTTTTTATAAGAATGTTTATATTGTCAAAACTACTTATAAAACTCTTTCCCCCAAAGTTGCTAATTTAGATATTAAAGTATTTGGAATAGGTAATGTAAGTGCTAAAGATATATATTCTATTACTGCTCAAACAGGAGGAAAAATTATATCAATTCTTACAGATGAAGGACAATGGGTAAAAAAAGGTGATTTACTAATTTCTATAGATCCCGTTGATATGCCTGAATTAGTTGAAGAGATGCTTATAAGTGTTGAGAAAACAAAATCTGAGCTTAAGGCACTAATAAAAGAAAGTGAGAGCTTAAATGCTCAAAAAGAATTATCTCAGATTACTTATAAAAGATATGAAAACTTAGTTAAACAATCTTTCGTTTCTAAATCTGAATTTGATAAAGCAAAAACAGATTTAAATGCTTTAACAGCACAATTAGAAGCAACCTTAGTTCGTATTGAGTCAAGTAAAATTGAAGTTCAACGTACGCAAAAAAATGCAGATTCTTTAAAAACAAAATTATCTAGATTTCAAATTTATGCTCCAGTTGATGGTTATGTAATATCTAAAAGTGCAGAAGTAGCACAAAATGTTGCTTCTTCTACAACTATTTTAAAAATCGTTGATCCTAAAACTCTTTGGATAAAAGCTTATATAGATGAAAAAATTAGTGGTGATATAAAAGTTGGACAAAAAGCAGAAATAACTCTTCGTTCTCAAAGTAATAAACAATTTACTGGATCTGTTAAACGAATTGTTGCACAAAGTGATGCTGTAACTCAAGAAAGAGAAATAAATGTAGCCTTCGATGAATTACCAATTCCTTTTTATATTAATGAACAAGCTAGAGTTACTATAAATGCAAAAACAATATCAAATGCAATTACAATTCCTTTAAATACATTAAAAGTTGAAGATGGGAAAGAAGGGGTTTGGACTTTTGTGGAAAATAAAGCTTATTTTAAAGAGCTCAATATTCAAGCAAAAGGTGATAATGAAGCTGCAATAACAAGTGGTATAAAAACAGAGGATATTATAATCATACCAGATAGCAGTAAAAAAGCTTTAAGTGAAGGAATGAGGATTCATCAATGATTAATCTAGCCAAAAAAGATATATCTCACTCCCTTGGAAAGTTTTTAGTAACTGCAATGGGTGTAGGTATGCTTCTTGGAATTGTACTTATTATGATGGGCGTATATCGAGGTATGGTTGTTGATGCAGAGATATTAATTAATGATATAAATGCAGATTTGTGGATAGTTCAAGAAGATACCCTAGGCCCTTTTGCAGAATCATCAAGAGTTCATGAAGATTTAAAAAATTCTATAAGTATTATTGATGGAGTGAAGTATAGTGAAGCAATAACCTTTCAAAATATACAACTTCCAAAAGCTAATATGCCTATTCGAGTTATGGCTGTTGGTTATGATCCTTTTGGTAATATAAATCCAATAAATCCAAATAGACTAATCCAAGGAAGTAAGTTAACAAAAGACCATTATCAGATTGTTGTTTCTAAAGAAACAGGTTTTAAACTCCATGATGAGATAATACTTGCCAGAGATAAGTATGAAGTGGTAGGACTAACGGAAAAAACAGTATCTTCCGGAGGTGATTTATTAGTTTATATCAGCTTAAAAGATGCACAAAAAAACCAATTTTCATATTCTAATAATAGAGTAAGAAACGATCGAGAACGTGGTATAAGTGGAAATGACACTACAATGGTAAATGCAATAATAGCTGTACTAAAAAACGGATATAACACAGATGCAGTTGCAAAAAATATAAAAGAGTGGAAACATAAAAGTGTTTATACAAAAAAAGAACAAGAAGATATCTTAGGAAAGAATCTTATTGAAAGAGCAGCGAAACAAATAGGCTTATTTACGGGTATTCTTATTTTAGTTTCAACAATTATAATAGCTCTTATCATATACACTATGACCCTTGAAAAGATGAAAGAAATATCAATAATGAAACTTATAGGAATCCCAAATAGCGTAATTATAAAGATGATTGTACAAGAAACACTTCTTCTTGGTATTATTGCTTTTATTTCAGGAAATATTTTTTCTCATTTAATATATGAGAAGTTTCCTAAAAGAGTTGTATTGGAAATTTCTGATGCTTGGCTACTTTTTATAGTTGTAATAATTGCTTCTATTTTATCATCTTTTATAGGTGTGAAAAAAGTTATAAGTGCTGATCCAGCAGCTGCAATAGGAGGATGATATGAATAAACAAAGTATTCGTGTTGAAAATCTAGTAAAAAGTTTTGGAAAAGGTGATAGTCTTGTTGATGTTATAGATAAAGCATCTTTTAGTGTAGAAACAGGGGAATTAATAGCATTGATTGCACCAAGTGGTGCTGGAAAAACTACATTACTTATGATGATAGGATGTGTTGAAGAACCCACAAGTGGTCAAATATGGCTTGGCGATGAAAAAGTATATGATAACAAATGGTTAAATAAAGATACAAGAAAGATTCGTAGGGAGAAAATAGGATTTATTTTTCAAGCGCATTATCTTATTCCTTTTTTAAATATTATAGATAATATAACTCTTTTACCTCAAACAAGTGGACAGTCAAAAGAAGAATCAGAAAAAGTAGCAATGGAACTTCTGAAATATTTTGATATTAGTGAAAAAGCTCTTGCCATGCCATCACAACTATCAGGTGGTCAAAATCAAAGAGTTGCAATAGCTCGTGCCTTGGCAAATAAACCTAAAATAATATTAGCAGATGAACCAACTGCTGCTCTTGATAATGAACGCTCAATTAGCGTAGTTAAAATGCTTAAAAAAATAGCAATAGAACAAAATGTAGCAGTTATTATGGTAACACACGATGAAGCCATGCTTCCCTTATGTGACAGGATACTTAAGATTGAAAATAAGAAAGTAGTTTCAACTATTGCAAAAGATTCTACTTTTGTTTGATATTTTTTATTAATTTATATTATTTCTAGAGAATAGTTCTCTAGATTATGAGAAAAGAGTTTTAAGTTTTTCCTTATCTATTGATTTCTTTTGATAATTAATCAAGCCATCATTTTCGAATAATTTTAATCTTCTTGATAATGTCTCAGGTGTGATATTTAAAATTTCAGCAATTATTATTCTTTTTGTATTAAAAAACTCTTTTGTATTATCACATATATACTTTGCTATTCTTTCATCAGCAGTAAGGACTACATCAAAAAGTATAAGATTTTCAAGATTTCTTATTTTCTTTATAAGTGAAGTTTGAATAACTAAAGCTAAGTTAGCATCAGAATAAAGAAGGTGTTTTAGATTCCCAAAATCAATTAAACTATGAAATAAAAAGATTTGTTTATTTCTCTTTTAATAAATAGATTTTAAATTATAAGGCCTCCATTATTGATATAAATCTATTTTATTTATCTCGCTATAGGATAATATAGTGATTAAAATAAAAGGATTTATATATGGCAAAAGTAGTTCTAATTACAGGTGCAACATCAGGAATGGGTGAGTTAACATCAAAGTTACTTAGTGATAATGGATATATTGTTTATGCAGGTACAAGAGATAAAAATACAATAAGTAATGATGGATTATTAAAAAGCATATATATAGATGTAACTAAGACAGAAAGTATAAATAATGCTGTTGAAAAGATTATAAAAGATGAAGGCAAAATTGATGTTCTTGTTAACAATGCTGGATATGGTCTTCTTTCAACTGTAGAAGATGGAACAGATGAAGAAATGTTTAATCAGTTTGATGTAAATGTATTTGGACTACTCAAAGTTACAAGAGCAGTTCTTCCATATATGAGAGAAGCAAAAGCAGGAGTTATAATTAATATTAGCTCATTTTTAGGAAAGATGGGACTTCCTCTTTTAGCTCATTACAATGCATCTAAGTATGCAGTTGAAGGAATAGTAGACTCTTTAAGATTTGAAACTCTTCCGTATAATGTAAGAGTTCATTCTATCCAAACAGGACTTTTTGGAACAAATTTTGTAAAAAAGGGTTTAGTTGTTAATTCAAAAACAACAGATGAAAACTCACCCTATAAAGATTTAGTAGCACATTTTGTTCCAATAGTGGCAAAAGCGATAAATGAAGGTCCTTCTTCTCAACCAATAGCTGATGCAGTAAAAAATATTATAGAAGATGAAAACTCAGAAATATTTGTTCCTGTGGGTGATGAGGCTAAAACTTTTATACCACTAAGAAAAGAGTTAAGCGATAAAGCATTTGAGCAAAAAGTTAGAGATACTTTTAGTATTTAATATATAATTAGAAATATTCTTTAGTTAAATATTTTGATGTATGTAAAGTAATCTCATATTTTCTGTTAACATATAAAAGATTATTTCTAAGTTCTCCTGCATTTCTTTAAATCTAATAGAAACTTGTGATTATTGATAATAGACGATATTCTTTAATCACCTCGATAGATTAAATAATTAAAACAAATAAATATTGCAAAAGTGATGCTTATTTATATTTAGTATTAATTAATTTAGTAACTATTTCATAAGAAATATTTGACATGATATCAATTCTAGTTTTTTCTTTTGAAAACATTGATAAATTTCCTACTTTTTTAAAAGTTATATTAATTTTTTCATAGATTCTGAATATACTATCAAAATCATATTTATCAAGAAATGTAAATTTATTAAATGTATATCCACTTTCCTTCATATCTTGAATCAAATAAAGACATATTAGATCAGGAATCCACATCTTTTTATTTTTATCTATGGAGGTGGATGTAATTAGAAATTCTAAGTAGTTTATACATATATTATAGAAGTAGTACGTACTATCAGCTAATCTGGCTTTAGTTAAAGTATCTTTATTTTCATTTTGAAGAATCATTATATTTTGAACTTTTTCAATAGTTAATATATTTTCTTGAATATCTTTTTTTAAATCTTTCATAGTATTATAGATTGTATTTCTTTCATCAGATGTAAAATCTGAAATTAATTCTTCAGCATTCGCAGTATCTTCTACATATAAATAGTTTTCTATTAACATATCACATATCATTAAAACTATTTCACATTTTAAATCTTTTAAAGTATAGTTTCTTTGATGCAAATATGTTTTAAGATACTTTTGCTTTTGTATGGTATTTGCTTCTGTTTTAGCTGTCTTTTTTGCCAAGATTCTACTTCTCATCTAATTATTATTTTTATCTTATAAGATTGAATTAATTATATATCAATTAACTAGAATATTTATTGACAAGAAACAATAAAATTAAATTTTTGATAAAACTTGCATTTACATAATTATTTCAAAGTATCCAAATAAGTTTTCTACTCTTCTCTTTGATTTGAATTTGTATAAATTACTGTTGTTTGTATACTATAATGTCCTATCTTTGCTTAGATATCACCGAGTCCTTTTTATATCTTTCCATTATAATTTAAAAAACTTTTTAATTTTATTAATCAATCCATTTTCTCTTGTTTCTTTTAAGGGTTCTTCTTCTTCTTTATAACAATCTTTAGGAAGTTCATTCCCTGGCATACCATCAACATTAATAACCTTTATCTCGGGATGAATCAATTTCCTAAACTCTTCTTGTACGACCATTTTTGTTGTCATCAGACTCATTGCACAACCATGACATGCACCGGTAAGTTCTATATAAACAGTAGCACTTTTTACACCCATCAATCTAATATCCCCACCATGAGAGCTAATGTAAGTACTTATTTTAGATAAATTATACTTTGTCGCTCTATATATCTCCTCATCTGAAAAAGGCATCATTTAATTATCCTTTGTAATATATATTATAATTTATTATAATAGTATATGATCCCTTAAATAAGACTAATCATTTTGCAATACTTTTCTAAGCACTATTCCTATTTTAATTATTTTAAAAAGTATTGATTGGTTTTCTTATATTAAAGCTTTATTTTCAATGATACTTTTAAATTTATAAACCTTAAATCCTTTATTTTAGAGCTTTTGAAGAATTAGAAAAGATTAATATCGATTTTCTATAATTTGAATAAATATCTTTTATTATGATAGATGATTAGATTTTTGGATAATGGATTGATTTGTATTTTTGAAAAATACAATAATTAAATCTAAATATAAGTTGATTTAATTAATGATATTTTTATAAGATTTTATTATAATATTTAAATATTCAATATGCTTTTTATTTTACTTTATGTATATTTCTTTAAATTTTTAAACTCTAAAGGTGAACAAGAGGCATAGTGTTTAAAAAATTTAGAAAAATGTGAAATGGTATTAAATCCTAAATTATCAGAAATTTCTGTAATGGTTAAGTTACTATAAGTTAATTCTCTTTTTATTTCAATAATAATTCTTTCAAAAATTAAAGAAGATACTGTTTTATTTAAATATTTTTTTGTTAATTCATTTAATCTTTTTGTTGTTAAATTAAGTGATTTTGCATAAAATAATGCTGATTTTTCATGTATAAATTCTTTTTCAATTAGATCTAATAATAAATAGATTCTTTGATCTTTATAATATAAATTATTTGTATTTTTTTTATATTTTAAAATATACTCTAATATTGAACCAAATAAATATGAACAAAGAGTATTCGACTGCTTTTCGTTTAATAACATTGATATTAACTGATTGATATTATTAAAAACACTTGAAGATAGTTCTATAATAGGAAAAGAATTTTTTTCATATAATTTGTTCACCATATCATATGAGGGTAAAAAATCTTTTGAAAAATGGAAAATATATCCTATGCAAGTATTAGTTGCTTCATCTTTAATCCATTGATGTACTTGTCCAGGTTTTATTAAATAAACTGTGTTTTCTTTTAAATCATATGTTTGGAAATCTATAGTAAGTTTTATATTACCTTTTGATATGCAAACAAGTTCATACAGAGAATGTTGACGTATATCAAAAGAAACTCCATCTATATTTTTTCCAATTTTTTTAATACTAAATGAGTTATTATTATTTGATGTATTTACTTTATCTTCCATATTATATTTTAACCTTTTAAAACTTCAATGAAGTCAAAGTTAAATCTTTTTTATAATCTATTATTTTACAGTTGATGTGCAAATTATACAATAAATTGTACTAATTAACCATTTATATTTTTTTTTGCTAAATGTATAATACTGTAAAAATATGAGGAAATTAAATGAGTGTAACAAAGATATACATTTACATTATTAGAAGTCTTTTCAATTTAAGTTTAAATACTACAAAATATTTTGAGAATAAATATTCAAAATTAATAAATCAGCAAATAAATAAAATAAATAAAAGAAATTACTAAGTGGTAATGTTAAAATGGGGAATACAATAAAATGTCTTTAAAAGAACTAGATAAAAAATATGTATTAAATACTTATAATAGAAACTATGTTAATTTTGTAAAAGGTGAGAATGCAACACTTTATGATGAAAATATGAAAAAATATATTGATTTTGGGAGTGGAATCGGTGTTGTTTCTGTTGGTCATGGAAATAAAGTCATTGCTAAAACTATTTATGAACAAGTACAAAAAATTACACATATTTCAAACCTCTTTGTCATAGAACCGCAAAGTTTATTGGCAAAGAAAGTGGTTGAATTAAGTGGTTATGACATGGCATGTTTTTTTGGAAATAGTGGGGCTGAAGCAAATGAAGCAGCAATCAAAATTGCAAGAAAGTATGGGCAAAGAAAATACAATGGTAAAAGATATAAAGTTATAACATTAGAAAATTCATTTCATGGACGAACCATTACAACTTCAAAGGCCACGGGGCAAGTAAAAGTTCATAAAAAAGATTTTGCACCTTATCCTGAAGGATTTTCTTTTAATCAAAATATTGAAAAGATATATCAAAGTATTGATGATGAAACAGTTGCTGTGATGATGGAACTAATTCAAGGAGAAGGTGGTCTTATGACATTTGAAATTGAAGAAGTTCAAAAATTATCTAGATTTCTAAAAGATAAAGACATTTTGCTAATTATTGATGAAGTACAAACAGGAGTATATAGAACAGGAGAGTTCTTAGCTTCTAATTTTTATAATATTGAGCCAGATATTATAACTATTGCAAAAGGCATAGGTGGTGGAGTTCCTATTGGAATAGTTATGAGTAAACATAAAGAGATTTTTGAACCAGGAGATCATGGTAGTACTTTTGGAGGTAACTATCTTAGTTGTCAAGTAAGTTTAAAAGTATGTGAGATTTTAGAAAAACATAAAAATACTGGTGTATTGAAGAGTACATCTGATTATTTTTCTTTATCATTACTTAATATACTAAATAATTATGATGACATTTTTGATAAAATACTTGGATTTGGCTTGATGAAAGGATTACGTTTAAAAAATGAAAATATATTAGAAAGCGTAATAAAAACTTTATTTGAAGAAGGAGTAATAGTTTTAAAATCAGGAAAAAATGTTTTAAGATTTTTACCCCCTTTAACAATTACATATAAAGAGATAAAAGAGGGATTTAGAAGAATTGAAATTGCTCTAAAAAGGATTAAAGATGGCAATTAAATCAAGAATAAAAAATATTTTTTGTGGGAAAGAACAAAAAATTGATGATGGGAAAAGAAATTCTTATAAAACATCATATAAAAAAACACGTGTATCTAAAAATGAAATATTAATTGTAAATGAATTTGGATTTACAATAGATACTCAAAGTGACAAATCACATCATGGTGGTATAGATAAAGCTGTATGTGTATATAGTCAAAAATATTATCCTTATTTTAAAAATAAATATGATTTAAGTCTCTCTGAATGTGCATTTGGTGAAAACTTTACTATCGAAGATTTGGATGATTCAGAAGTTTGTTTAGGAGATAAGTTCCAATGTGGAGAGGAATATTTGAAGTTTCTCAACCAAGACAGCCTTGCTGGAAAATATCTTCTGTTTTAGGAATAAAAAGTTTAACTGCATTAATTGTAAAAGAACATAAAACAGGATTTTATTTTAGAGTGATAAAAGGTGGGTATATTCAAATAGGTAATGAATTAGAATTGATTTCAAGAGATTACCCTGATATAGCTATTGAGCATATAAATCAATGTTCATTCAATGCAAAAGAAAATCAAAAAAATATAAAGAAAATACTAGCTTGTGATAAATTAGCAAATGCTTATAGATTATCTCTATCAAAAAGATATAAAGATAAAGAACAAGGCATTCAAGAATGGCAAGAAGATACGTATGGACAATAAGTTATTATAATTATTTTTCTTATCTAATTTTGAATTAGAAACTTAAATCTATACTTAAAGTAGAATAGCTTAGAAACTTTTATTAAGTGCCTGTCCAGTTACATTAATTCCTACTCAAAATAGGTTTATAGCTTTTTTAAATTGAAATTTCATAAGTAACTCACAAACATCTGTTTTCCGACACCCGGCAATTTTCCAAAATTTTAAATTTTAAAAAAATATACGAAAACCAAGAAATATGTTTTCCGCTTGATGTCGGAAAATATAAAATAAGTTTTCATATATATTTTTTATAACAAATTAAATTCTAAAATATCATTAAAGTTTTGTTAGAGGTATTTTAAGTACAATCTCTTTTTATGAGATTGTACTTAGTTAAGATTAATTCTATATTATTGAATACTTAGCGATTAAATCACCCATTGCTGTAGTATCTAAAACTTCTTTAGCATCAAATGAAGCTAAATCTTTTGTTCTATATCCATCTTTTAATACAGCTTTTATTGCATTTTCAATTAAATCAGCTGCTTTGATTTCATTTAATGAATATCTTAACATCATTGCTGCACTTAAAATTGTTGCTATTGGATTTGCTATTCCCATTCCTGCAATATCAGGTGCTGATCCATGAATTGGTTCATAGATTGCTGTTTTATCTCCTGTTGAAGCTGAAGGTAAAAGACCAATTGATCCAACTACCATTGAAGCTGTATCTGATAAAATATCACCAAAGATATTTCCAGTTACAATAACATCAAATTGTTTTGGGTTTCTTACAAGTTGCATAGCTGCATTATCTACATACATATGTGAAAGTGCAACTTCTGGATAATCTTTTGATAATTCATTCATAGTATCTCTCCAAAGTTGAGAAACTTCTAATACATTTGCTTTATCAACAGAACAAACTCTTTTATCTCTTTTCATTGCAAGTTCAAATGCTTGTTTACCAATTCTTACAATTTCAGGTTTCGTATAAACCATTGTATTAAATGCTTTAAATCCATCATTTGCTCTTGGTTGACCAAAGTAAATTCCACCAATTAACTCACGTACTACCATAATATCACAACCTTGAATTACTTCAGGTTTTAAAGTTGAAGCATTAACAAGTTCATCATAAACAATAGCAGGTCTTAAGTTTGCATAAACACCCATTTCTTCTCTAAACTTTAAAAGTCCAGTTTCTGGTCTTAATTCTCTTGGTAAAGTATCCCATTTTTCTCCACCAATAGCACCAAATAAACAAGCATCAGAATCTAAAACACCATCAACTGTTTCTTGTGGAAGTGGAATACCTGTAGTATCAATAGCAATACCACCCATTAAATACTCTTTATAATCTAAAGTAAAGTCACATTTTTTTGCAACTGAATTTAATACTTTAATTGCTTCATCTACGATTTCAGGACCAATTCCATCACCTTTAATTACTGATATATTATAGTTTTTCATTTTTATGCCTTCATTTTTTATAGGAATAATACTTAAAAGTTATCGCATTATAATCGCTATTAAAAATAGATATATCAATAAATAAATGAATAAGTTTCTAAAAAGCAGATTGAATCACTCCTCCATCAACTCGAAGAATAGCTCCATTTGTTGCACTTGATAATGCACTTGCTGTATAAACAATCATATTTGCACTTTCATCAACCTCTGCAAATCTTTTGATTAAAGATGTTGGTCTTACATATTCAAAAAAATCTTTTTCAAGTTCTTTTGGAGTTTGGTTATTTTGTTTTGCAAGGTCATTAATAAAAGTTAATACTCCTTCTGATTTTGAAGGACCTACTAAAATAGAGTTAGATGTTACATTTGTACCTTTAGTTAATTCAGCAATACCTCTTGAAACTGATATTTGAGCTGTTTTTGTCATTCCATAATGAATCATCTCTTTTGGAATTTGAATAGCTGATTCACTTGAAATAAATATGATTCTTCCCCAGTCTTGACTTATCATGGAAGATAAATAATGTTGTGATAATCTAACTCCACTCATAACATTTACATTAAACATGTGAAGCCACTCTTTTTCACTAATATCTTCAAATTCTTTTGGTTCAAAAATACCAAGATTATTGATTAGTATATCAATATGAGGGATATTTTCTATTAATTTATTACACCCTTCATTGTCTTTTAAATCAGCTTGAATTCCAATGATTTTTAGATTTGGGAATTCATCTTTTAATTTCTTAACTGCTGAGTCTACTTTTTCTTTACTTCTTCCATTAAGTAGTCACCCCTGAATAACCCAATAAAGTCCTTACTTAAGGGCTTTATCACTACTTTTTAGCTATAATATCTTATATATTATAAGACCAAAACAGTATATTTCTGGTCGTTTTAGGTGAAAAAATTGCTCTTAAATAG
>JBGSBO010000039.1:0-16242 GCA_041730535.1 Minisyncoccia bacterium | reverse complement strand
TTCTTCTAATTCATTTAATTTTTTTTCAATCTTTAAAGCACAATTTGCACAATCAAGATTCTTAAGTTTTACACTTTTCATAATTATCCTTTTATGATATGTTCTAATCCCATATCATATATTTTTTTAATATGTTCATCAACTAATGAATAAAATATTTGTTTTCCAACTCTTTTTGGTTTTACAATTTTTGAATTCTTTAAAACTCTTAGTTGATGAGAAACTGCTGATTGACTTACATTTATAAGTTCACTAATAGCTCCAACACATAATTCTTCTTCTTTTAATACTGAAATTATCTTTATTCTTGTAGTATCTGCAAAGGCTTTAAAAAGTTCAGCAACGTCATATAAAGTTTCATCACAAATTAAAACTTTTCTTACTTTTTCTACTTCTTTGGAATGATCACAACACTCTGTAGACATAACTATTCCTTTTTATCTTAATATATGAACATATAATCATATATTAAGATTTATTAGATTTAGTTTAATATATAAAATGTAGCACTCTCAATAAATTTTGTGATTAGTTATGTGAGCTTTAAAGAATATTAAATATACATGAGTGAGATGATGTAAGAAATATACAAAAATTATTTTTAACATCTGTTTTTCGATATTAATAAGATTTGAGAAATTAATAAAATATATTTTTATACGGTAAATTAAAAATACGTTTTCCATTATTTATCGGAAAACATAAAATATATTTCCGCATATATAATTAAATTATGTTCGTTTATTAATTAACATAGGAAAGAGTAAAATTATTTTTTCATTACTTTTATGATTTTTGATTGGTTTGTATTAAAGAAGTTACTTTTGTTTTTCTTTATAGTTTAATTTTACTAATTAAAATACTTTATTTAGATAATAGAGAAAAATCTTATGCTAAAATTATTCCTAAATTATTTTAGCATTTTAAAGGATTAGATTTGAAAACAAAAGTTTTATTTGTATGTAGTCATAATACAACTAGAAGCCAAATGGCTCAAGCCTTATTGTCAAAATATGGTGGTGAGAATTTTGAAGTTTTAAGTGCAGGAATAAATGCAGGAAAACTAAATCCAATGGCAATTGAAGTAATAAGTGAAGATGAAGGTATTAATATTTCATCATATACTACAAACAATATTTTGGACTATTTTAAAGATGGTCTTCATTTTCATTATGTAATAACAGTTTGTGATGAGGCAAAAAAAGAGCCTTGCCCGATTTTTCCAAGTCTTGATGGGATATTGCATTGGAATATTACTAGTCCTGCAGGTGACGGAACTTATGAAGAAAAAAAAGCAAAAGTTAGAAATTCAAAAAACGAATTAAAAGAAAATATCTTACAGTTTATTGAATTAGTTAAAAATGAACATATAAAAGTTGGATTCCCAGAATCTTGGTTAGTATAAAATATTTATATATCTTTATACTAATTTCATATTTAAAGAATTTATGCTTTTTTCAAATATGATATAGGAAATATTACTTAATTTATAAGTCTTATATTTCCTTTAAAATCATCTTCAAAATCAATATTATTAGTTTTTAAAAACCTAACAAGTTTTATCATCTCAGAAGTAAAATCGTAAAATGTGAAATTTTTTTCACTACTTTTCTCTAAATGTACAAATGAATTCTGATTTTGAACATACTCATAAGTTTTTAAATGTAGTTCTTCAATTACTTTATCTGGTTTCATAATATCCTCCAATGAATACTTATTCAATTCAAATTGTACATGAATAAATATTTGATTTTAATTACATTCTTCATCAAATTTTTTAGTATTTGTATTTTTAACAATTGTCTGAGTTATTTCTAATGTATTTTGTGCAATGGCATGAGTTATATTTGCTATATTTACATTTTCTTGAGTTTGTTGATCCAAACTATTTATTACATCATTTATTTGTTCTATACCTAAAAGCTGCTCTCTACTTGACATTTCTACATCAGAAATAAGTTTCATAGTTTGTTGAATATCTTCATTTAATTTTTTATATTCATTTATCATATGATTTGCAATATCTTTTCCCTCATCTGCTTTTCTTGTTGCATTTTCAACTATTGCTTTTATCTCTTTTGCAGCTTCGGCACTCCTACTTGCAAGATTTCTCACTTCTGCTTTAATTAACAAAAATTAAAAAATTATTAATATTTTATTAATTATTATTAAAATAATAATAGAATTAAGAAATTACAAGTTAATTACAATTTAGTTTTTATGTCTACAGTTCATTATTATAAGTACTTTCTAATAATTTTCCTAGTTCTTCTATTTTTATATTAATATCAAGTTTCTTAAATTCTTTCTTGTTTTTTAACTTATTTTTATAAATTTTCATTGTAAACTCAAAAATATTTTTAAAATCTTCATCACTTAATTCTACATTTTTAGATTTCTCATATGATTCAACTACACAAAATGGAATTCTTAAATATTTGTTTATTAGTTTATTTTCAACACCACGTGTGAAAAAATCTTTTATAGTAATACTTGTATTAAAATAACCAAACTCATTTTCATTTTCTTCTTTGTTTTCTTTTGCTATTTCTTTATGTGTTTTGTAAAATTTTTTAACATTTTCAACAGTTAAATCTTTATTTGCATATTTAACTACTTTATTTGTTATAAAAATTCTCAATTTATTCTTTTCATCAAAAACAATATTTTGTCCATTGTCACTATCTACAGTTACTCTTATCATGAAAATCTCCTTTTAATAATTGTTAATAGTATATTACTTAATTTCTTAATTTAGTATAACTATTAAAAAAATAGATACTGTATACGTTTAATGAGAATGAAATAAAGACTAAAACCCTTTAAATTTGTAATTTGAATCAAAATTTTATTAGATTATTGTCACAATTGTGTCACAACCCTTACTATGAGTATTAGCAATTTTCTAAGAAAAAATCTGCATTTTTCTTTTTGTTAACTTTCTATACATTATTTGTAAATGTTTAGTTTATTGTAAGAGTTTATAATCAATTTATAAATAAAGAGATTAAGTTTTGTTCTCCTTCTTAAGTATCTTTATTGTTTTAAAATTCTAGAAGAGACCGCGAAGCTCTTCTAAATATTTTTTAACATAATATTCATTATTAAATATTAATAGTATGTATAAAAAAGATGAAATAAAAAGATACAAAAGTAGTATACAAAAAATTATTTTTAACATCTGTTTTCCGACATCAATGAATTTTTCACTATTCAGAGCAGATATTTTTTCCAATGTTAATTTTTATTGGTATTTATCAATAGATAAGTTTATTAAGTCCTTATTATATATTTTTATCATCTATAATATCTATTAGTACTGATTGATTACTACACAACTTATCTATATAAGTATTAGGAGGTAGGTATTATTTTCCATTCTTCTTGAAGATTAATAAAAGCCTCATCTATTTTAAAATTTTGTTCTTTTAAAATACCATCTACAAATAAGAGTGATACATCTAAATTTTTAAATTGATTATATATACAAAGAATAGCTTTTAACTACTCACAAATGATTAAGCGTTTGTGTTAGGTCAAGTTTTATGCATCTCAACATTTACTTTAAACACTAAGAAATTGATTCAAATTTTAAACAAAATTTATAATCTTTCTATTTCACTTTTGAGCTTACTCAAATCTTTAATTGATAAATTTCCTCTTGATAAGGTAATAATATTATCTTTTTTTAGTTTTTGTAAATCTGAGTTTATTACTCTTCTTACTGAACCTAACATTTGAGCTAAAGTTTCATGAGATAAATCATTGATTAATTTCACAGAATAAATATTATCTACAGAATTTTCATAGTCACAATTTTCTAGAATAAACTTCATCAATCTTTTTTTAGTATTACATAAAGCTAAATTTGTTACAAAATCTTCAAGCTGTCTTATTCTTGTGCCAATATAAGGTAAAAAATTTTTATTAAACTCAGGATGACTATCCATTAAATCATGTGCAATTTTTATAGGCATTTTCAATAGTTCCAAATCATCAATTGCTTTAACTGAAATATCTCTATCTTTAACATCAAGTAATGTTACAATATCAAATAAGTCTCCTATCTTTAGGAGAGTAAGTATACATTCTCTTCCACTTTTTAAATCTGTTTTTAAAAGTTTAGCTCTACCTTTTATGATCAAAAATATATTTTCTTCTAATAGTAGCTGTTGTATTAAATATTTCTTTGGCAACATCATCATTGTACACTTTTCTAATATTTCATCAAGTTCACTATCTTTCATTCCTTTAAAATGTTCTATTTTTCGAAGAACTTCAATAGTTGATAAGTAATTTGGTGAATTTTTTCTCATTGAAACTTATCCTAAGTAAAAATTTATATATAAAAGTCATACCCTAAAATTACATTAGAGTATAACCATATTTCTAATTAACTATCTTTTTTCATTGCATCTTTTGCACCATTAATCATGCCAGATATTGCACCTTTTGCAATTTCTCTTACTTCAGAAATTGTTTTTTCAGAACTATCTTTAATTTCAGCAATATTTTTTCTAATAGATTCTTCTGTAATATTATTTACTTTATTTGCAACATTTAGCAATGATTCTTTAAATGAGTTATCTAAAGATTCTAAATCTGAAATAATTTCTTTTATCTCTTCTTCTATAAAAGTATTAGATTTTTCTTTTGCATTTATAACCTCTATTTTTGTTTTTTTCTATACTACTTATTATTCCCTCTTTTAAACCATCAATTGCACTTTTTATAGTTTTATCAATATCATTTTTATTCTTTTGAGCTGTTTCAATTACCGTTAAAATAGTTATTTCTGATACTTCTTTGATTTTTTTTGCATTTAATTTTCCTTTTTCTAGAGCATTTTCTGTACTAATTTTTACAATCTTTACAATTTCTTCATATATCTCTTCTTGGGTTTTAATTGCATTATCAATACCGTCTTTTAATTTCATAGATAGAACATCTTCTTTCTCTTGAAATTTATATTTTGTTTTTAAAAGTTCCATATCTATTTCACTTACTAATTCTTGTGTATTTTTAGTAATAGTCGATACTACTGTATTTATAATGTTATCAATATTTTCTTTTGTTGAGTTATTTGTTTTTTCTAACTCTTTTATTGATGTTTCAATAGCTTCTTTTGTTATTTCATTAACATTTGAAAGACCATTTTTTAAGCTTATTACAGCTTTTGAAACTGCAATTTCTATGCAATCCTTTAGCTCTTGAGCATTTACCTCACCAGATTTACATATTTTTGATATTCCATTAGAAATTTCATTTTTCATATTTTCTAACATTATTGCTCCTTATTTGATTTGATATATTATAATCTGATTTAAATAGATTTTATGCCATAAAAATGGCGGTTTTTATTTAAATAAATTATAATGATTCAGCAATATTTAATGTTTATTTTATCTTGTAATTTGATATTTCAAACCTATAAAAGTAAAATCATCTTAATACTTAGAATTAGAGTTAATTAGTATTAAATTCCCAAGATGCCCATCAATTTAATTATTTAATCCATAAGCAGCTATAAAAACATCAACTGCCCTTTTTGCTTTATTTTTTATTTCTTCATCTGAAAATTCTTTATTAATTTGAAAAAGGAATTTGTAAATCAGTTCAGATTCTATCAACGCATATAAATGTTTCGTTGCAACTTGCAAATCAACTTTTTTTAATTTACCATTATTCATAAGTTCATTCAAATATTCAGCCACTAAATTACTACATGTTAATCTATGGTATTACAGATATTCAAAATAAACCTTCATTAATAAAAAGTATGGATATTGCTCAAATTGTTGATAAAAGAAAAAATATTACATTAGGATATTTCATTTCTTCTAAATATGAAAAACAAATTAAACCTTTGATTGGCAATGAAGATAATGCATATGTTAATTTTTCACTTTTTGTTTTTTATATTTTGGTAATTTATAAAGGTTTTTTAATATGCTTCTCAATATAATGTCAAGCTCCATAAAAACACTTTTATATAGTTTTGTCGTTATGAAATAATACAAAAAAGTGCCTATTTATAGGCTTTATTATTTAACTATGATTTATTTACTAGAATCTAGGTGCGAAAGTTGAGTAATATATATGCAGTATGTCAAAAAGAGGGAAAAATATGTTAAAAAAATCAATATTATTATTTACTTTACTTGCAATTGGCGTAGGTATTTATTTTTATTTATTTGTTAATCAAAAATCAGATTTATCAGAAGGTTTTGCAGTTGGTAATGGTAGAGTTGAAACAACTCAAGTTGATGTAGCTTCAAAGTTATCAGGACGATTAATTGATATAGATGCTGAAGAAGGAGATTTGGTTCAAAAAGATGAAATATTAGCTCATATTGATACAAAAGAGTTAAATGCAAAATTACAAGAAGCCATAGCTAATAAACAACAAGCTGTTGAAAATAAAAATTATACTATAGCAATTGTAGAACAAAAACAAAGTGAATTAGCATTAATTCAAAAAAATTATAATAGAGCATTATCTTTATATAATAGTAAAAGTATAGCACTTGCAGAATATCAAAAATATGAAGCAGAACTACGAACATCACAAGCTACTTTAAGTGCGTCAAAAAGTCAAGTTGTAGGTGCACAAGCAACTATAAATGCAACTATTGCGCAAATTGAAACTATAAAAGTAAATATTGAAGATTCAACACTCTATTCACCTGTAAAAGGAAGAATTTTATATAAAATTGCTCAAAATGGTGAAATAGTATCAAATGGTGGAAAAGTTTTAGTTGTTCTTGATTTGATGAATACATATATGACAGTTTTTCTTCCCACTTCTCAAGCAGGACTCGTAAATATTGGTTCAGAAGCTAGAATAGTACTTGATGCTATTCCAAATATAGCAATTCCTGCTCATATTACATTTATTTCGCCTTTAGCTCAATTTACTCCAAAAGAAATAGAAACACAAGCCGAAAGAGAGAAATTAATGTTTAGAGTAAAAGTAAAAATTGATTCAGTAGTTTTAGAAAAATATTTTGAAGAAATTAAATCTGGACTCCCCGGTGTTGCATATATTAAACTTGATAAAAACACTCCTTGGCCAGATTCTTTAAACATTTTACCTAAAAAAATAAGTGAATGAAATGAATGAATTTGTTGCTAAAGTAACTAATCTTTCTCACAAATATTCAGATGTAATTGCACTTGATAATATTACTTTAAATATAGAATCTGGGAAAATGATTGGATTTATAGGACCTGATGGAGTTGGAAAATCAACACTATTGTCAATATTATCAATGGTAAAAATAATCCAAACTGGTGAAGTTGAAGTTCTAAATGGTGATATTAAAAGTAAAAAATATAGAAATAAAATTTGTCCCAGAATTGCATATATGCCTCAAGGTTTAGGAAAGAATTTATATATGACTCTATCTGTTTATGAAAATATAGAGTTTTTTGCAAGACTTTTTGGTCAAGATAAAAAAGAGAGAAATCACCGGATTCTTCAATTATTAGAAAGTACAGGTTTACTTCAATTTAAAGATAGACCAGCAGGAAAACTTTCAGGTGGAATGAAACAAAAATTAGGGCTTTGTTGTGCTTTGATACATGATCCTGAACTTTTAATCTTAGATGAGCCAACTACAGGAGTTGATCCACTTTCAAGAAGAGATTTTTGGAAATTAATAGCAAGTATAAAATCAAAAAATCAAAATATGAGTGTTTTAATAGCAACTGCATATATGCAAGAAGCTGCAAGTTTTGACACAATTATTGCAATGGATGATGGAAAAATTCTAATGCAAGGAACATTAAAAGAGCTTTTAGAAAAAACAAAATGTGATAATATTGATGAAGCTTTTATTGAACTTTTACCCCAAGAAAAAAAAGAGGGTCATAAAAAATTAGTAGTTCCACCAAAAGATTATAATGAAACTTCATATGCAATTGAAGCACAAAACTTAACTATGCAATTTGGAGATTTTATAGCAGTAAATAATGTAAATCTAAAAATAAAACAAGGTGAAATTTTTGGTTTTTTAGGTTCAAATGGTTGTGGTAAAACTACAACAATGAAAATGCTTACAGGATTACTTTCTCCTACAAGTGGAAGTGCAAAACTTTTTGGTGAAGAGGTAAAAGATAACTCTTTACAAATGAAAGAAAAAGTTGGATATATGACTCAATCTTTCTCTTTATATAATGAATTATCCATTTTAGAAAATTTAGAGTTACATGCAAAACTTTTTCATATAAAAGAGGATAGAGAAAAAAGAATAAATTATCTTTTAGAAAAATTTGATTTAAAAGAGTATAAAAATAGTTTAGCAAATGAACTACCTTTAGGTATAAAACAAAGACTTTCCTTATCAGCAGCAGTAATTCATAGACCAAAAATGCTTATTTTAGATGAGCCAACTTCAGGAGTTGATCCAATTTCTAGGGATAATTTTTGGGAGCTATTAATAGATTTATCAAGAAATGATAATGTAACAATTTTCGTTTCTACACACTTCATGAATGAAGGTGCAAGATGCGATAGAATATCTTTAATGCATCAAGGAAAAGTTTTAATAACAGATACTCCAAAACAACTTGTAAAATTAAAAAATAAAGATAATTTAGAAGAGGCATTTATCTCTTATTTGGAAGATGTATTACAAGAGTCTTCAAATGAAGAAAAAACAGAAGAAGTTGTATCTGAAAAAACTGCAAAAAAAGAGCAAAAAGAGAGTTCTTTTAGTCTTTTACGAGTTTTTGGTTACAGTTATCGGGAATCACTAGAATTGTTAAGAGATAAGGTAAGACTAACTTTTGCATTATTAGGAACTGTAATTTTAATGTTTGTTATTGGTTACGGAATAACAATGGATGTGGAAAATTTAAAATTTGCAGTTTTAGATCAAGATAAAACACAATTAAGCAGAAATTATATAGAAAATATTGCTGGTTCAAGATACTTTTTAGAAAAAGGAACTTTAAACTCTTTTGAGGAGTTAGATGATCGAATGAAAAGTGGTGAGATAAGTCTAGCTTTTGTTATTCCTCCTAATTTTGGTAAAAATCTTACAAAAGGATATAAAGAAGAGATTGCTGTTTGGATAGATGGTACTTTCCCTTTTAGGGCGGAGACTATTCATGGTTATGTACAAGGTTTACATTATAATTATCTACAAAATTTTTATAAAGAAAATTTGGGAATAGATATAAAGTCAGATACAAATATTCTTTTAAGATATAGGTATAACCAAGATTTTAAAAGTATCTATTCTATCGTTCCAGCAGTTATTCCAATGCTTTTAATTTTTATTCCTGCAATATTAATGGCATTAAGTGTTGTAAGGGAAAAAGAGTTAGGTTCAATTACTAATTTTTATGCAACACCTGTTACAAAATTAGAGTTTTTATTGGGAAAACAATTACCTTATGTGATTATTAGTATGATTAGTTTTTTTATACTTGTGTCCTTTTCTATTGTTATTTTTGGTGTACCTTTAAAAGGTAGTTTTTTCACTTTAAGTTTAGCAGCTTTATTGTACATAATTTGCACAACTGGAATTGGTCTTTTAATGTCATCTTTTGCTAAAACTCAAATAGCTGCACTCGCTGGAACTGCAATTTTTACTCTTTTGCCAACAGTTCAATTTGCTGGATTAAAAGATCCTGTTAGTTCATTAGAGGGCATAGGAAAGTTTATAGGTGATTTTTTTCCTGTAACTTATTTTATAAATGTAAGTAGAGGTGTTTTTAGTAAAAATGTCTCTTTTGCTGAATTACATCTTGAATTTTTTGCCTTAGGTACATCAGCTATAGTAATTACTATGCTAAGTCTATTAGTTCTAAAAAAACAGGAAAAATAATGATACGAATTATTTTAAATATTTATAATTTAAGCATTAAAGAGTTAAAAACACTTTTCTATGACAAAGTGATGGTCTTGTTGGTAATTTATTCTTTTTCCTTTGCTATTTATATAGGTGGAACTAAAACACCAACAGAACTTCATAATGCTTCAATAGCCTTTGTAGATAGTGATAAAACTGCACTTTCAAGTAGAATAATTGATGCTTTTTACAAACCAAGATTTAATACACCAGATGTGATTTCTTATGATGAAGTTGATAAAAAAATGGATTCAGGTTATTACACTTTTATTATTATGATTCCAACAAATTTTGAAAAAGATGTAATAGCAGGTAATATACCTGATATTTCAGTAAATATTGATGCTACAAGAATGACACAAGCAGGGATTGGTTCTGGATATATTCAAAATATATTAACACAAGAAGTTCAAACTTTTTTAAATGGAAGTTATGAAAGTACAGTTAATCCAAAAATTGTAAGTAGATATAAATATAATCCAAATCTTACAAGTATGTGGTTTGGGAGTATAAATGAAATTATAAATAATATTGTAATGATTTCTATTTTATTATCAGGAGCTGCCTTAGTTAGAGAGCGAGAACATGGAACAATTGAACATCTTTTAGTAATGCCATTAAGAGCTTTTGAAATAATGCTTTCCAAAATATTTTCTGCTTGTTTAGTGATTTTAGTTTGTGTGACTTTCAGTTTAATAGTAGTTGTTGAACTCATTTTGCAAATACCTTTAAGTGGTTCAGTTCCACTTTTTTTATTATGTACCTTTTTAGTTTTATTTGCTACAACTTCTATGGGAGTATTTATGGGAACAATTGTTAAAAATATGCCACAACTTGGAATGATTTTCATTTTAACAATTTTGCCTTTGATGCTACTTTCAGGAACTATAGCTCCTTATGAAAGTATGCCTTTGATTTTACAAGATTTAATGAAATTAATGCCTACAAGTCACTTTGTAGATTTATCTCAAGCAATTTTATTTAAAGGTGCAGGATTTAGTATTATTTGGGAAAAAATGTTAATTATTTTTATAATAGGAACAGTTTTTTTTACTTTAACTTTAGTTCTTTTTAAAAGAAGTTTAGATTCTCAAAACTAATAAAAATACAAAATTTTTCACAATTTTTGTCTAAATTTATAATTTAAATTCTAGTAATTCTAGCAAACTGAACGCGTATAAATTTGTTATTAAACTTTTATATTCAGATCTTATTTTTGAATTTTGTGTCTCGGTAGTTTTGTATTATAACAATAGACAAAAAGAGTATTTTATCAAACCTACAACCACAAAAAATGTGATCAAATATTTTGATATAAAAGATTTAATTTACAAACCAACTCCCAGTTTTGAATTTTATGATGCTTATAAAAAAGTCTTAAATGAGATGAAAAAAAATGTTCATAAATCTCTTCATCCTGATAATGCTGCATTTACTGGATTTTTAAGAATTAGTATGGAAGATTAATTAATCTATTATTGCTCCCATATCCTTTGCATATTGTTCGCCCCATTTAGTCATAGTTGCAAATATTTCCACAAGTCTTTCTCCATGAATTGTAAGTGAATATTCAACTTTTGGTGGAACTTCTGGGAAAACAACCCTTTGAACAAGAGATACTTCTTCTAAAGCTTTTAATTTTCTACTAAGTGTTCTTTGTGATGTTTCAGGAATTCTTTCTGATAATTCACTTATTCTTAATGGCTTTATTGCCAAATTCCAAAGTATCAAAAATTTCCACTTATCATCAACTAAATCTATAGGTATTTTACTTGTACAAGCATATTTTTTTCCGTTTAACTCAATCATACTTTATCCTTTGTCGTATTCTATCTAATAATGACTAAATAATCAATTATGACATATAAGTTACTACTTGACAAATATGTCATAATTGGATAGGATTTCAGAAATAAATAAAAGGAAAAACAATGAAAAGAGTATTAATAAATCTAGTTCATCCAAATATTGGTGAGTCAAGAGTAAATAAACTTTTGACTCAAACAGCTCAAAAAGAAGAAAATGTAACAATAAATAATTTATATGCCGAATATCCAGATTTTAAAATTGATGTACAAAAAGAGCAAGAGTTACTTTTAGAAAATGATGTTATTATTTTCCAATTTCCATTATATTGGCTAAGTTCTCCTGCACTTTTAAAAGAGTGGTTTGATAGAACTTTTGTTTATAATTTTGCTTATGGAGAGAATTATAAGCTTGAAGGCAAAAAATTTGCAATAGCTGTTAGTGCTGGTGGTGCAGAATCTCATTATAGTTCAACTGGAAACAATAAATATAGAGTTGAAGAGTATTTGATTCCATTTGTTGGAACAGCAAATTATACAAAAATGGATTATCAAACTCCTTTTGTTACTTATGAAACTTTTATTTTAAGTGATGAAAAACTTGAAGAATCTGCAAAAAATTATACGGAATATATAAAAAAATTAGCAAAATAAGAATATAAATTCAATGATAGAAGAATACTACAAACAATTTAGAGATATATGCTCACAATATTATGATTTTAATGATGAGGATTTTGAAAAGCTTAAAAATATTACTTTTTTAAAAGATGTAAAAAAAGGTGAAGTTTTACTTGATAATTACTCAAAAGCAAAATATATCTATTTTATTTGTAAAGGTATTTTGAGAACTTATTATTTAGGACAGAAAGGTGAAATTTATACTAAAAATCTTTTTAGTGAAAATTACTTTTCTGCTTCAAAAGTTTCACTTCTTACAAAAGAAGATTCATATCTAAATATCGAAGCTTTAGAGAATTGTACGCTTATTTTTATAGATTTTGATAAGTATAAAGAATTAATAGAAAAATATAGTGAATTTAAAACTTTTTACATAAATTATTTAGAAAAGAATTGGGTAATAATAAAAGAGAGAAACGAAATTTCATTAATAATTGATGATGCAACAACCAGATATGAAAATTTTATAAAAAACAATCCTAATATTGAAAACCGAATAGCTCAACATCATATAGCAAATCATCTAGGAATAACTCCAACTCAATTAAGCAGAATAAGAAAAAAAATCAAATCTCAACATATGTAAATGAAATAAAAAATTTATTTACCTAATATTCAAAATTAATTTTACATATTGGTAAAGGATTTTCTTGTTTCAAATTTTAAAAGCTCATTTATTTGTGTTATTAGCCACTTTTTTAGTTGCAGGTTCTTTTATTGTATCTGGTAAATTATCAGGTGTTATTAATCCCATTTCTCTTACTTTATTTAGATTTTTTGCAGCTACTTTGATTTTTGCTCCTATTATATTTTTAAACAAGAAATTTAGAAATAAAATTGTTTCCACAATGCCAAGGGCTATGATTATGAGCCTTTTTTATTCACTATATTTTATTGGATTATTTAAAGCTTTAGAAACAACAACAGCTTTAAATACAGGAACTTTGTTTACCTTAGTTCCATTGATTACTGCAATTTTATGTATCTTTTTTCTAAAAGAGAAGATGAGTTTATATCAATTAATTGTTTATTTTATTGGAATTATTGGAACATCAATAGTTGTTTTTAAAGGAAATATAAATTTACTTTTAAATTTTTCATTAAATCATGGAGATATTATATTTTTATTTGCCATTGTTTCTATGACTTTATATTCTATTTTTACAAAATATTTTCATAGAAAAGATGATGAACTTGTAGTTTTGGTTTTTGCAACTTTATTAGGAGGCTGTTTTTGGATGTTTTTAGTACTACAACTTTTTGATATTCCTTTACAATGGGAAAAGATTCAAAGTGATTTAATTTATTATATGTTGTATTTAATCATTGCAGCTACTCTTATGACAGTTTATTTGTATCAACAAGCATCAATAATTATTGGACCAAAAAAAGTTATGGCATATGTTTATCTTAATCCTATTGCCATTGCTGTTTTGTTATTTATTTTAGAAAATCAAGTTATATCACAAAAAGTTGCATTTGGAATAATTGTATCTACAGTAGTTACAATTTTATTATTGATATAAATTAGTATTCAAGTACTTATTCTACTTAATAATTTTATCATTCTCGTGGGTTCGTAATCTAGAACCTATTTGTTTAACAATTTTTTCCATTGTAACACTATCTCGTTCTAAACCATAAACAGTCTTTGGAAAATTTAATGGAGCTTGTATCTCCCAAATTTCATTATGTTTATCAGGAGATAAAATCTGAGCTGGATTTCCAACTGCAACCCAACCAATAGGAACCGTACTATTTTTTATTAACTGAGTTTTTATGTGAACAATTGCATTTATTCGTATTTCACTACCTTCACCTATAACTGCCCCATGAAAAATAGAAGCTCCAGTTGCTACAAAAACATTATCTTCAATATTACAACCAACTATATGTGTATTTGGTCCGATAAGACAATTCTTTCCAACTTTAAGACTATATTTTTCTGTACTTCTTAATACAGCATTTTCAAGAACAACAGTATTTTCATCTAAAACTATTGCTCCATCTTCAGCTATTATTTGCGCACCAAACATAACTTTACAATTTTTTCCAATTGTTACATCTCCACAAATTACTGCATTAGGTGCAATATATGCATTTGAGTCAATTTTTGGAGATTTATCATTATGAATTATTAACATATCTTTTCCTTGAATCTTATTTTTAATTATATCACACCCAATAATCTCATTAATGTCAATGTTCAAATATTTTGCAATTCTTACAACATGAATTAAATTAAAATGTTTTTTATTTGGGTTGAAAACTAAATATTTTTTAGTTGCTGAGTAAAAGTTTTATAAAATAGGTTACTAAAATTAAAGTAACTTAACTTTCGCACGTTAAATTGATTAAAATTTTAGCTAAATCTCCCTAAAATATTACTCCTATAGGTAATAATATTATCCTTGTTGACATAAAAATAATTTAGTTGTTTTTCTATGATATTTTTCTATTTTGAACTCTCAATAAAGCCCTTAAATAGGCATTTTAGCTATAATATCTATTATATTAAAGGGTAAGAATGCAGATAGAATCTAAGATAATAAGCATCATAAACGACAAACTAAAGAATCCAATTTATGAAACATTGCGACTATTAAATATGAAAACGATTTTAACAAAGAGCAATTTTTCTAAAAAAGAGGGAGTTGCTGTTCATATGGTTGTATTACACTTTGTATATATGCTAGTTATGAATAAAAAAATATCAACTTTTATGGATCAGAGTAATGATAGCTTTAAAAAAGATGTCTATTACAGACTACTTGCTAATGCTCACTACAACTGGAGAAAACTATTATCACTTAGTTCTTTAAAGATTTTATCACTGCTTCATAAAGTACAAGATGCAAAGCTAGTAAGAGTTCTTATACTTGATGATACTGTTGAAGATAAAGTTGGTAAAAATATAGAGGGAAGTTGTGATAACCTTTGGAGCAATAAAGCAAAGAGAAAAATCAGAGGTGTAAATGTTGTATCACTAAACTATAGTGATGGTTATTCAAATTTTATATTGGACTTTGCAATTGCTATGAATAATTATGCAAGGGTAAAGATAGAAGAGTTTACAAATATTATTGATCATCGAACCAATGCACATAAGCGAAGATTGGAAAGCTTAAAAGGGAAATCACAAATTGCTATAGAGATGATTAAAAGAGCAGTAGCTAGTGGTATATATGCAGATTATCTGCTTGTGGATAGTTGGTATTCTAAACCTGTGTTTATAGAAACAATGAATGAGCTAGGATTGCAAGTTATTTCAAGAATGGTAAACAATGATAGAATCTGGAACTTCACAGGGGAGAAAAAAACTCTTGATGGTATCTATAACAAGTTTAAAAAGCTTAAAACTATTAAGATGGGTCAATATGGCAAAAAGATAAAGTTTGAATACTTCGGGGTCATAGTTGAACATAAAAAAGCAGGAAAATTAAAAATTGTTTTTATAAAAACCAAAGAGAATCTCATCCCTATTGTATCTACAAACTTAGACTTGAGTGATGAAGAAATTATCGATATTTACAAACGACGATGGGATATAGAACAAGGGTATAAAGAACTTCGTGAACACTTTGGGTTTGGTAAAGAAGAAAATCGAATTTATGAAGCACTTATTGCTCGCATAACACTCTCATTTTTTACATACAATGTTGTTAGCTATATAAATCGTATCAGTAATGAACCAAAAACTATTGGTGGATTGTTTAAAGATCTAGAATGTGAACTTCACACCTTGGCAATTGCTATGCAAGCATTTTTAGCTATTTTAGATGAGATTGCAAAAATTGAAGAAGTTGTCAATAGAAATGAGGATTTTACAGCAATAATCGATCTATTAAGAGATGTGACTGGAAAACTACTTGGTTTTAGGTGCGAAAGTTAAGTTA
>JBGSBO010000038.1:0-17106 GCA_041730535.1 Minisyncoccia bacterium | reverse complement strand
AAATAAGTATCTTTTTTAAGATACTTATTTTTTAAGATTTATTTTACTTCAATTCCGAATTTTTCTAAAAGATTTACCCAAACAACACTTTTACCATCTTTATCAAAAATAGTTGGTGTACCTTGGACATTTAATTTCATTCCAATTTGAATTTGTTCTTCTAAACTTTTTTCAAGTTTAGCAAGTTCTGCTTGCGTATATTTTGCATTTTTTGCTTTGTCAAGATTTTCACTTGCACTAAACATAGCTTCAGCTTTTTCTGAACTTGTTTTTTGATTCATGATATACAAAGATAAATCTTTTGCATTTTCATGAGATTCCAATGGGAAATAAAATACTCTAATTTTTACTTTATCTTCTATTTGTGGAAGATATGATTCAAATTTTTTACAGTAAGGACATTCTGGATCTGTAAATAAGAAATACTCTTCACTTCCTTTTCCATAAGTAAATGCTTCTTTACCTTTTACTCCTGTTAAATCAGCAGGTGCTGTAATTTTCATTCCATTACTTGCATCAATTACATCTCCTGAAAGAATAAGTTTTTTATCTTTTGTTAAATAAATTTCATCTGGGTTTCCTTGAACAGTAATATTCAAGATATATAAACTTCCAATATCATAAGCTTTTGTAATTTTTATCTGAGCTCTTTTTAACAATTCTAGTTGTTCCATTTGAGCAATTTCATTTTTTGGCACTTCTTTATTTGCAGCATTTAAAGCACAAGTAAAAAGAAGAGAACTGATTAGTACTTTTTTAGTAAAATCAAACATAAGGATCCTAATATAAATTTTTGCGTATTGTACCCATTTTCTATTAAGAGTGTGTGTACTATTAAAGAAAATTTAATCTATTCTTTAATTCTTTTGCCGCAAGGGCATAACCACCTTTTGAACTATCAACAAAATGTATATGTTTGCCATGTCTTTGAAAAATTAAGCAGGTCATTAAAGCTGAATCTGATTTGTGTATTCCATAAACAATATCTCTTTTTAAAAAGAGATTTTCTAAATATTCTTCTAGTTTTTTTGTTTGATTTGTCTCTATTGAGATAACCATTCGAAGCATATCATCAAATTTTTCTGTATCTGTTGTTCTTATGATTTTTTGTTTATATTTTCCCCATTTTCCAATTGAATATTTCATCAAAATTAATCCTAAAAGATTTTCAAATGCTAGTTTTAAAATAGTAAAAAATTTTCCAATTTTATTTTTTGAAAAAACAGATGCTTCTGCGTTTAAAATCATTGGATTAAAAGATAACTTTAGTTGTTCTGCTTCTTTAATAGGATTTCTTTGTTCATAATTGCCTGCGATTTTTTCAATATATTTAATGCAGTTTGTATAAATTTCATTTGAATTTTTTTGATTTATACTTTTTATTAAAATAGAGATAGTTTCATCTTTTAGAGTTTTTATATCTTCCCATCTGCATTCAAGACCATCAAAATTTGCACGGTAAGTATTTGAAATATCATCTTTTATTCTAAAAGTTTCGTACTCTTTTTTTAGTAATTCTTCGGCTAGTTCTAAACCATTTCCTCTGATTATAGCTTGGGCATAGTCATTCGTAATTTGTAATTTTGTAATTTCAATAAAACAGCCTCTTTTTTCAATTTCTTTGATACTAATAACGCCAATTCTAAGCTCTAAATCAAAGGCTTCTTTTGCTTTTTTTGAAGCTTCAATTAAAACTTTTTTTGATTTTTCAAGTAAAGAAAGCGGTATTAGTAAACTTGCACCATCTCCTCCAAAAACATAGGGGAAATCTTCATTTCTGTCTATATTTAATATTCCAATTATAGTAAGAGCAGCTACAAAATTTACTTGTTTATACATTCCATTTTCAATAGCTTTTGTTGAGTTTTTTATATCAGATACTATTACATACCAATCATTTGGGATTAAAGAGTAATTACTGTCTTGCATAATTTTAGAAAAATCATCTATTTGTTTTAGGTTTTTATAAAAATTATTTGTATTCATTTTTTATCCTATGATTCTGTATAATGCCCAAGTTGTTAAAAATTAACTTTTTAAACAAAATTCTGCTTGACATGAGTCTATATTGTCATTTTTACCAAATTCATCAACATAAGTAATTCCCCATTTGTACATTTCTTGAAGAACAGGTTTTAATCTTTTCCCACAATCTGTTAAACTATACACAACTTTTGGTGGAACTTCTGCATAAACTTCTCTATGTATAATATTCTTTTCTTCTAACTCTTTTAGTTTTACAGTTAAAGTTTTTTGTGTAATTTCATTAATAGTTTCATGTAAATCTTTAAATCTCATATCATTATCTAATAAATGCCAAATAATTGCTAATTTCCATCTATCATTAAAAATATCCAGTGTTACAGAAACTGAGCATTTATACTCTTTATCATTTATATAATACATACTTTTTCCTTTTTAGTTAGGAAATTATATCATAATGTAAATTAAATCCTATTACTTACTAAAAGTAAAGTAAGGTAAAATTAAGTTCATTAGGTTTATAATTTTCAAAATATATAAAAGGATTTCTAATGAGTCACTTGTTTAAAACTGGAAATATTGGTGAGTTATCTTTAAAAAATAGAATTGTAATGGCACCTATGTGTATGTATTCAAGTGATGATAGTGGAGAACTTAAACCTTTTCATCATTATCATTATGTATCAAGAGCTGTAGGTGGGGTTGGATTTATTATTGTTGAAGCAACAGCTATTGAGCCAAGGGGAAGAATTTCAAACGCAGATTTGGGTCTTTGGGATGATAAACAGATAAAAAAACATAAAAAATTAAATAAAAAAATTCATCTTTTTGGTGCAAAAACAGCGATTCAATTAGCACATGCAGGAAGAAAAAGTGAAGTAATTGATAGTGTTCCACTTGCTCCGAGCTCTATTGCTTTTAGTGAAACTTTACCTTATAAAATACCTGTTGAAGCAACAATAAAAGATATAAAAGAAATTAAAAAACTATTTTTAAAAGCAGCTATTAGAGCTAAGTATGCTGGTTATGATGCTATTGAGTTACATGCTGCTCATGGTTATTTATTATGTGAATTTTTATCAAATTTATCAAATAAAAGAGAAGATATTTATGGTGGAAGTTTAGAAAATAGATGTAGATTAGTTTTAGAAATTGCAAAAGAACTTATAGAAAAAGTTTCATTACCATTGATTGTAAGAATCAGTGCACATGAGTGGATGAAAAAAGGATGGAGTGTTAGTGATTCTGTTTATCTTTGCTCAAAATTAGAAGAAATAGGAGTTGATTGTATTCATGTATCAAGTGGTGGAAACCAATCAAATCCTGATAATGCACCAAAAATTGATGATTTATATCAAGTGGATGCAGCAAAAGAAATTAAAAAAGCTCTTAAAAAAACACCTGTAATTGCTGTTGGATTGATTAAAAATGCTGTACAAGCAGAGTATTTACTAAAAAACAACTATTGTGATTTTGTTGCTTTTGGAAGAGCAATACTAAGAAATCCAAATTTAGTTTTTGAATTAGCCAAAGATTTAGATGAAAAAAATGTTATAGACTCTTCTTACCAAAGAGCATTTTAGTAAAAAATAAAGGATAAAATTATATGAAAAAAGTTTTAATATTAAATGGTCATCAGTATTATGATGTTGTGGCAAGGGGTGAATTAACAAATCATTACATAGATAAAGCAAATAAGTTTTTTGAAGAGAATGGTTTTGAAGTAAAAAACACTCATATTGAAAAAGGTTATACAATTGAAGAAGAAGTAGAAAAGTTCAAATGGGCTGATTATATTTTATTTCAATATCCAGTTTATTGGATGGGACTTCCTTGGATTGCAAAAAAATATATTGATGAAACATTTACTCAAGGTGTACATTATGCAAGTGATGGAAGAAGTAGATCTGATGCATCAAAACTATACGGAAGTGGTGGTTTAATGCAGGGTAAAAAATATATGTTGTCTTTAACTTACAATTGCCCAGCATCTGCTTTTGATAATAAAAATAGCCTATTTGATGGTTTGTCTTTAGATGAAGCTCATGTTGCTGTTCATAAAACATTTCAGTTTTGTGGAATAGAACAAATGCAAACATATGCTGTTCATGATATATTTAAAGGTGATTTAAATTTAGATTTAGAATTAGAAAATTTCAAAAGTGTATTAGCAAAGAATTTTAAAGGATAAAATATGTCAAAAGTTGTTATTGTTGCAAAAATAAAAATAAAAGAAGAATTTAAAGATGAAATTTTAGATGAACTAAAAGAGCTTCATAAAAGTACTCATGCTTTTGATAGTGGTTGTTTGCAGTATGATTTACATAAAGATTTAGAAGATTCAAATAGTTTTACATTTGTTGAAACTTGGGAAAATCAAGAGTTATTAGATGCTCATATGACAAAAGAGCATTTTTTAGCATTTGTTAAAAAAGTAGAAAATAAACTAGAAAATTTAGAAATTTCAAAATTAGAAAAATTAATTTAATAAAAGGATAAAAATATGGAAAAAACATTTATGGAAGCTATGGACTTTAGACATGCTTGTAAGGTATTTGATGATACTAAAAAAATTAGTGATGAAGATATGAACTTCATTTTAGAAGTGGGAAGAAAATCACCATCATCTTTTGGTATGGAAGGTTGGAAGTTTTTAGTTATTACAAATGAAGAGTTAAAAGCAAAAATTAGACCTGTTTGTTGGAATCAAATTCAAGTTACTTCTTGTTCTCATTTAGTAATTGTTTTAGCTGCAATTGATGCTGTTAAACCATCTTCTGGTGAAGTTGAAAGAAAATTCAAAAGAAGAGAAATGCCTAAAGAAAAACTTGATATGTATTTAGGTTTATATGCTTCACATTTAAAAGAGACTTTATCAAGTGATGAAAATATCTATTCTTGGACTGCAAAACAATCATATATTGCTTTAGGAAATATGATGACTGCTGCTGCTGTTAAAGGTATCGATTCTTGTCCTATTGAAGGATTTGAAAAAGATAAATTGGATGAAATTTTAGGATTAGATTTAACAAAATATCAAACAGCAGTTGTTGTGCCATTTGGTTATAGAATAAATGAACAATCAACTCAATTAAGAGAAAAATTTGAAGATATAGTTGAGTTTATTAAATAATTTTTTAAATGATACTATTTTAATACTATTAATTAATATAATCTTTTTAGAGTAAGACTTTTAAAAGATTATATTAAATGAATTTTTTACTTTGTTATATCTAATTTATTTTGAAAATAAAATTTTCCATACATTTCATTTAACTTTAGATATTTGGAAATCACAAGAGAAAGTTTCATGAATAAAACAAAAAAAATACAACTTAGAAAAATCTTATCAAATCACTTCATAAAGTTCTCCTTAGTACCTATTTTAATAGTTGAAATTACTTTATTAATATTATATTTTTCTATTAATAAATATATTTCGATTCAAAATACAGATTTTTTATTAAACCAAGCACAAACTAATACTAAAGAATTATTAAAAAAAGAATCAAGTATTATCAATGATAAACTTACAGAAATTTCCCAATTAGCAACATTACTACAAAGAGAACATGAAATTATTTTTTCTAATCCTGATAGGTTTTCCCTTCCAAATAAAGAACCACAATTCGCCTTTGCCGATAACAAAGTATTTTATAAAACTAATAAAATAGGTTCGAGTGTATATTATTCAGCAAAAACAAAAATCACTCAAGTTGAAAAAAATAAAGCAATTTTTACAGAAGCTATGGATGTATCTTTAAAAAACATTGTAGATGTAAATCCTTTAGCAGTTGCAGCATACTTTAATAGTTGGGATAATATGAATAGGTTATATCCTTTTATTGATGATGTATCTACTCAGTATGGTGAACATATTCATATGGAAGATTATAATTTTTATTATTTAGCGAATAAAAAACATAATCCTGAAAAAAAAGCCGTTTGGACAGGTGCGTATTTAGATCCTGCTGGTTTAGGATGGATGTTATCTTGTATTGTTCCTATTTATAATAATAATTTTTTAGAAGGTGTTACTGGAATTGATATTACTATTGATAGTTTTGTAAGAAATATTTTGGACCAAAATTTTTTTTATGATGCAAAACTTTTTATTGTTGATAATGATGGAATGATAATAGCAATGCCAGAAAAAATAGAGTCATTATTAGGATTAAAAGAGTTAAAAAAACATTTATACACTGATTCTATTTTAAAAACAATTGAAAAACCACAAGATTATAATATTATAAAAGGTGATTATATTCATTCTCAAAAATTTAAAAACTTGATAAAAAATAATACTTCTAGTGAAATCTTAAATATTAATAATAAAGATTATTTAACTTTATCTCAAAATGTTGATGAAACAAATTGGAAATTAATGATTCTAATTGATAAAAGTAATATTTTAAAATCAATAGAAGACTTGAAAAAACTATCAAATAAAATAGGATATTTAGCTATTGGATTTTTACTTTTATTTTATATAGCATTTTTCTATATTCTTTTGAGAAAAATTAACTTTTTTTCTGAAAAAATAACTGAGCCATTAGTTGATTTATCAAATCAAACAACACTTATTATAAAAAAAGATGTAGAGTTTAAAAATGTTGATACAAATATTGAAGAGATATCTAAATTAAATGATAATTTTACCCATATGTTAGATGTACTAAATGAAAGAAGTAAAAAATTATATGAAGCAAAGGTTCATGCTGAAAATGCTAATAAATTAAAAGATAACTTTTTAGCAAATATGAGTCATGAGTTAAAAACTCCATTAAATTCCATAAATATTATAAGTAATATTATGCTTAAAAATAAATCTAATAATTTGAATCAAAAGGAAATTGAAAATCTTAGTATTATTCATAAATGTGGGGAGAGTTTAGTATATTTAGTTAATGATATGTTAGATTTATCTAAAGTAGATGCAAATAATATAGCTTTAGAAAATAAAATTATTAATATAAAAGATATGATAAATAAAATTTATATTAATTTTGAAAAAAAAGCTTCTGAAAAAGGTTTAAATACTAATTTAGTTATAGATAGAAAATTGGATTTTATCTTTAGTGATGAAATAAAAATTAATCAAATTATAAAAATATTACTAAGTAATGCATTGAAATTCTCATATAAAGGAACTATTTCTTTTATTGTAAAAGATAATATGGATGAAATTAAAATATTAATTGAAGATCAAGGTATTGGAATAGAAGAAGATAATTTTGAATTTATTTTTGATAGATTTACTCAAATAGATAGTAGTACAACAAGAAAATATAGTGGTATTGGATTAGGATTAGCTATATGTAAAGAATTAGTTTTATTATTAAATGGAAAAATTAGTGTTAAAAGTAAAATAAATGAAGGTTCTTCTTTTGAAATAATATTACCTAAAAATAAAGAGTTAATAAATATAAATGAACTTAAAGAACCAAAAGTTAAACTTGAAATTCTTGATTCAAGATTTAATATTAGTTCTGATATAAAAAAACAAGAAAAAAATAAAATTTTAGTTTTACATGATGACCATTTACTTTTTTTTAATATTATTATTGAATTAAAGAAAAAATATGAAGTAAAACAAGTTTTAAATCTGCAAGATTTATTGAAACATAAAAATGAATTGAACTATGAAAAAATAATAGTTGATATTTCAAAATTAGACGAAAGCGAAAAAGAATTATTATTTTCAAATATAAGTGATAGTTTCTTAATAATTTATGAAGATGAAAAAGATAGAGAGTTGTTAAATTCAGTAAAATCATTTCAAAAACCACTTACAAAAGATTTGATACAAAATATTATTTATTTCTAAAAATATTAGTATTGATACTTTTATAGTACTTTTTTTAATTATAATGAAATAGTTAATAAAAAGGTTTATAATGAAAAAAGGTAAATTTTATTTTTGTATAAAAGATTTCTTAGAAGATAACAAAAATAATTTTAAAAAAGCTTTCATTTTAGTAGCAGAATATACTAATTTTAGTTTAGAAGATTTAAAACTTTATAATGGTGAAATTTTTGGAGGAATTGTTCCTTTTGTAATTTATGATAATGAATATTATAATAAAGGAATTATTTCATGTTTTTTAGAAGAAAATAGCGATTTTTTACTTATTGAAGATTTAAATAATTTTAATGATAAACCTTCTTTTTTCGAAAATAAAGAATCATTTTTAGTTTTATTAGATGGTCTTAGTCCAAATATTAATAATTTCTTAGAAAATTTATTTGAAGTAGTTTCTGAAAAGGCACAAATTATAGGTGGTGGTGCAGGAAGAATTACTTTAGAAAAAAAACCAGTTATTTTCACAAAAGATAATATATATGTAAATGCAGGAATAATTATTTCATCTAGCATGACACTTCACACTAAAATAGCAAATGGTTGGGAATATTTAGAAGGCCCATTTATAGCAACTAATTCAGATAAAAATATATTGAAATCTTTAAATTTTAAAAAATCTTTTGATGTTTATAAAGAAATAGTAGAAAAAGATAGTGGGATGATTTTTGATGATGATAATTTTTTTGATATCGTAAAATCTTATCCTTTAGGGATTGTTAAGTTTGATAATCAAATAATTGTAAGAGACCCACTTTATATTTATGAAAATGAAAATATGTTTTTAGGTGGTAATATTCCTCAAAATTCCATAATAAATATATTGAAAGGTGAAGTAAATAGTTTAATAAAATCTTCAGGAATAGCTGTTAAAGAACTTGTTGAAAAATTAAATCCTGAAGAAAACCAAGATGTAATTTTATTTAATTGTATTACAAGATCTGTCTTTTTAAAAGATGATTTTGTAAAAGAGTTGGATGAAATAAAAAGTCATATGAAAAGTAATTCAACTTTATTTGGTGCTTTGACATTAGGTGAAATAACTAATGATACGAATGAGTATATTAGTTTTCATAATAAATCATGTATTGTAGGTGTATTTTGTTAGTAGATCAATTATCAACCGCATTTCGTTGTCACTGTGCTATAGGAAATAGCATTGATTTAAAAGAGATGATAGATGAAGTTTTAAAAACTTTTATAAATGAATCATATGCATTTTACGGTCATTTTTGTTTACGAACTGAAGAAATGACATTTGAAAATTTCCATAGTTTTGGGAAAAAAATCAATTTTGATTTTACTAAATATGTAGATTATAAAGATGAATTATCGATTATTAAAACTGAACAATTAACTGTTTTAAAAATGATTTTAGATAATGGTATTATATTTTTAGTTTCAAAAAATCTTGATGTGGATTGCTCTTTTTTCCTTTCTATGTTTGAAAGCTTAATTCCAAAATTAAATTTAAGTATTAAAGCTTGTTTAAATCATTACAATTTAAATAAAGCAAACCTTTTATTAAATGAACAAAAAAAAGAGCTTATAAATGCCAATAAAATAAAAGATGATTTTTTAGCAAATATGAGTCATGAATTAAAAACACCTTTAAACTCAATTAGTATAATTTCAAAAATCATGTCTAATAATAAAGATAATAAATTTGATGATATGACTGTAAAAAATATGAAAATAATTAATAAATGTGCTCAAGATTTAACAGAAATAATAAATGATATATTAGATATTTCTAAAATAGAAGCAGGAGAATTAAATATTTCAAAAACAAATATCTCTTTGAAAAAATTAATTGAAGAATTATATGACTTATTTACTCCTATTTCACAAAATAAAAATATAGAGTTTATTAATAATTTTCAAATTATAAATGATAATATTTTTACCGATGAACAAAGAACAAAACAAATTATAAAAAATCTTGTAAGTAATGCAATAAAATTTACAAATGTAGGTAAAGTAGAAATATTATCAAAAGAGTTTGATGAATATTACGAAATAAGTATAATTGATTCAGGTATAGGAATAGCTAAAAATAATTTAAATTATATTTTTGATAGGTTTAAACAAGTTGATTCAATGGGCAAAAAACATCAAGGTACAGGCCTTGGTTTAGCTATTTCAAAACACTTAGCAAGTTTATTGAATGGATATATTTGTGTCACAAGTGAAATGGGAGTAGGTTCGATATTTAGATATGTTATATATAAAAAATCTAATGAAAGCATAGTAGAAAACAATAATAAAACAGAAATACACACAAAAGAAACTAGCTCTTTATTTGAAAAAGATTTTTTAGAAAAACAAATATATTTATTGCACTCAAATAGTATAGAACAATTTACTATAACTGTAAATCTAAAAAGACATGGATTAAATATAATTCCTGTTTTAAATGAAAATAAATTAAAAGAGAAAATTGGTACTATTAATAATGATAATAGTTTAATAATATTAGATTCAATTAATCAGAATATAATAAATGATGAAGAGATTAAAAAATTGAATTTAATAATTTTAGAAGAAGGAGAATCTATCGAAAATTTAATAGAAAAATTGAAAAATACTCAGAACTTCAAAGAGGATTGTAATCATGGATAAATTTAATGTATTGATTGTTGATGATATTGATGAAAATATATATTCATTAAAATTGTTAATTGAAGAGAATTTTGATTTAAATATTTTTACAGCAAATAGTGCAAATGATGCTATGCAAATACTACTTGATAAATCGATTGATTTAATATTAATGGATGTTCAAATGCCAGAAGTTGATGGTTTTGAATTTACTTTGTATTTAAAAGATTTAGAAATTATAAAAGATATTCCTGTGATTTTTATCACAGGAATATATGATAATGAACAATATAAATCAAAAGCTTATGAAATAGGTGGTATTGAATATATCACTAAACCTATTGATAATAATTTATTAATATCAAAATTAAAAGTATACATAGATATATACGAAAGTATAAATAAGTCAAAAAAAGAGTTGTTAAAAACTGAAAATCTATTGATTCATAACAGTAAAATGGCTAGTTTAGGAGAAATGATAGGAATTATATCTCATCAATTAAAACAGCCTTTAAATGTATTATCTCTTTATTGTGATTGTGTTGAATTTTCTTATAATGAGGGTGAGGTTGATGATTTATATATGAAAGAGTTTTCACAAAATACAAAATCACAAATTACTTATATGAGTGATACTATTAATGGTTTTTTAGATTTTTATAATCCAAATAAAAATAAAGAAATTTTCTGTGTTTCTGAATCAATAAGTAAGGCTTTAAAAATATTAGAAAGTAAACTTACTCTAAATAATATAAAACTTAATTTAGAGTTAGATGATGGATTAAAAACATCAGGTGTTAAAATGGAGCTTGCTCAAGTTATTATAAATATTATTGATAACTCAATTGATGTATTTGTTGAAAGAGAAATTGTTGATAGGGTTGTTTCTGTAAAATTATTTGAAAAAGATTCAAAAATTGTATTATTTCTAGAGGATAATGCAGGAGGAATAGAAAATAAAAATTTAGAAAAAATTCTAGACCCTTATTACACAACAAAAGATCACGGTACAGGTATAGGTTTGTATATGGTTAAATTGATTATTAAAAATAATTTTCAAGGTGAGTTGAAAATTATGAATAATAAAGGCCTAAAATTTATAATCTTATTAAATAGTTTATAAATTATTTTAAATATTTATTTTGCAGTCTCTTTTAAGGAAAGTTTAAAAACTTTCCCATTCATCATTTGAATTAGTTGAAATAACTTTTATTTCATTTTTTGCTATTTTATGATTATCTTTTATTGTTGTATTTATTTGTGGTTTTTTATGTAATGTTTGGACTGGTTTTATATCATAAGATGAATTAGATTGAAGGTTTAAATCTTTTGCTTTAACTTCATTTTTACCAATAAACTCTTTGGCATCTGCATTACTCACAACCAGTTTTGCAATTTCATCAGTTATTACTGCTACATCGTGAGCTTGTGATGCAGACATCGCATTTTGTTGAGTTTGTTGATCAAGTTGAGTAACAGCGTCATTTATTTGTTCTATTCCAGATAATTGTTCTTTACTTGACATTTCAATATCAGAAATTAAATTTATAGTATTTGTAATATTTGTATTTAATTCTTTATATCCTTCTATCATGTGACTTGCAATTTCTTTTCCTTGATTTGCTTTTGATGTTGCACTTTCTACGATTGTTTTTATTTCTTTTGCTGCTTCTGCACTTCTTGCAGCTAAATTTCTTACTTCTTGTGCAACAACAGCAAATCCACGTCCAGCTTCTCCAGCAGTTGCTGCTTCAACAGCTGCATTAAGTGAAAGAATGTTTGTTTGAAATGCAATTTGATCTATTACAGTAATTGCTTCATTTATTGCAGTTACTTGAACATTAATCTCATCCATTGCAACAGTTGTTTGATTTGCTAGTTTTTCACCATCATTAGCTGATCTTGTAACACTATTTGAATAACTTGCCATTTTTGCTATATTTTGCGTATTATTTCTTATATTTGATGTTATTTCTTCTAATGCTGCTGCTGTCTCTTCTAAACTTGCTGCTGCTTCATTTGAACTTATATTTAGTTTATCTACACTTGATAATAATATCTTAGAACTATCATCTAATGTTAACCCATTTGTTTTATTTTCTATTAACATTTGTGTAATAGAATCACCTAAAGTATTAACTCCATTAGAAAGTTTTAGAAGATGCTCTTTTATATTTTTTGTTGGTGTTTTATTTAAGTAATTATAACTTGCATATTGTTCTAAAATATTTAGAACATTATCAATATTTAATTCTAAATTAGAAGCCATATTATTTAAAACAGTTTTTAATTCCATTAATGCAGGATTTGATACGCTAATATTTAATCTTTGACACAAATCACCTTGTTCAAATTCTCCTAATACAGCTATTGTTTCATCAATTAGTTTTCTATCTTCTTCTATACTATTTTTTGTTTTTTCTATATTACTATTTACAATTTTGGCCATATCTCCAAATTCATCTTTTGAATCAAGTTTAATTAATTCAACAGTTGACGATTCTCTATTTAAATAAGCAAAAAAACTAGACAATCCATTTTGTAGTTGATTTAATGAAGAGCCAATAGAACGAGCAATCAAAAATGCTACAGTTATACCCAATAAAATACTAATAACAATCACACTAATCATTATTATTTTAGCTTGTGCATAAATTTCATCACCTTGAAGACTAGCTTTATTTCCTCCATCAACATTCATCTCAACCAATTTAAGTGCTACTGCTGAAAAATCATCAAATAACGCTTTACCTTTATATAGAATTTTATGAGCTTCCTCAGTTTTATTTTGTTTTGATATAGGAATTAGCTCTTTATGAATATCCATATATTTATCAAATTTCTTAGAAAAATCATCATATAAAGCTTTTTCTTCTTCAGAAGATATTAGTTTTTCGTACTCTGCTCTATTTTTATTCATTGTAGATAATAGAGTATCTATATTATCTTCTACTTTTTCCATATCCTCAGGTGTCTGAGATAATACATGTTCATATTCATAAATACGCAAATCAGAAGTATTTGTATTTATTTCTTCAACTACTTTTATCCTAGGCATCCAATTTTCGGCTAGAATAGTTGATTGTTCGTTTACTACACTCATTCTTTGTAGTGACATAATTCCCAATGCTAAAAGGAATAATAGTATTATTCCAAAGCCTAAGCCCAATTTTCCAAACATCTTCATATTTTTTAACATGGTTATTTCTCCTATAATTTAAGACTTATTTGTTTCTTTTCTATATTATATTTAGTAATTAAGATTATAATAATAAATAGTAGCGTAATCGTATCATTTATTTTTCATTTTCGAAATTATTTACAATATCTTCTAAACCTTTAATTCTATGATTTAATTTTAATTCATTTTTTTGAAATATTTCTATGAGATTATCTTTATGTTTAATGGTGTTTTTATGATCATTAATTTTTTCTATTAGCAAATCTTTTTCACTTTTTAATTTTTGAAGATTTTTTCTTAATAATTCAATCTCTTCATTTTTTTTTCTTAATAAATCTACTCTTCCACTAGATTGATTTAGGCTATTTATTTCATAGGCTTCTAATTGAGTTAATAAATTTATTTTTGATTTATTTACATTAATTAGCTGTTCATCTAGTTTAAGTATGTGATTTTTTAGTGATTCGGTTTTATCTTCAAGTTTTCTATTTTCTAGTAAACTATTATATGATTCTTTTTTTAGATGAGCAATATTTTGAAACATCTTTTTATTTAATTCTTTTTTTTCATTTTCTTGATCAGTTATTGTATAAGCAATAAAAATATACTCTTGTGTATTTTTATTTAAATCATCATATATTTGTATAATTTTTGCTTTTAAATAAATAGATTCATTTTCATTTTTTTCTATTTTAATAGTATCTTCCCAAATTTTACCATTTAATAAACTCTCTTTTAAATTTTTGAATATATTATTTGTAGATATTTTTGATTTTAAGAAATCGAAATTTTGACCAATTATTTTTTGTACTTCACAATTAATGCTATTACAAAAAAGATCATTTATATATGTAATATTGAAATCTAAATCCATTTTAATAATGAATGCAATTTGCTCAATTGTTTTAAGATATAGCTCTAACTGTGTGTTTTTTTCAATTACTATATTTTTAAGAAATAATTTTTCGCATGCTTTATTTATAACCTCAGTTATAGCATCAATACTTAAAGGTTTTATGATAAAACTAGAAATTTGTAATTCAATTGCTTTTAATAAAATATCAGATTCATGTCTTGCTGTAACAAAAATTACAGGTACTTGTTTATCTATTCCTCTAATTTTTTCTAACATTTCCATGCCATCTAATTTAGGCATATTAATATCACTTATTATCAAATCATATTTTTCATTATTAAAATATTTTTCTTTAAATGCTAAATATCCTTCTAGTCCATTCTCTTTTGCATCAACTGAATTGAAAAATCTTTTTAATACTTTTGTTGAGATTTCTCTAGCATTTAATTCATCTTCTACATAAAGAATATTTAAAGTTTTTATAAAATCTTTTAAGTTATTCATTTTAACTTCCTATTTAATAATTTTAAGTTTATATCCTACCCCATAAATATTTTCTATGTTTAATTGAGGTATTTTATTTCTAAGCCGAGAAATTATATTTTTTAAACTAGAAATACAATCCTTTTGTTCATTATCTTCATCCCATAGGTAATATATTATTTCTGATAAAGTATATATTCTATCATTAGAATGTAGTAATAAATCTATTAATAATAATTCTTTTTTTGTTAATTTGATGGAAATATCATTTTTTAGAAGTATTTTTGTTTTTTTATTCCAAAAAAAATCTTTATCTATTTTTACTAAATTCTTTTTTTCTATTTTAATATATTTTTTATAATCTTTTTGAATGGTTTTATCAAGTATAAAAAGAAAATTGTTTAAATCAATAGGTTTTAAAATATAATTACTTATGTCTAGTTGAATAGCATCAATTATTGTATCAACTTCTTTTCTTGCTGTTAAAAAAATAAAAGAAATATCACTATTTATGTTTCTTAAATTCTTTAAAAAAGTTAATCCATCCATTTTTGGCATATTAATATCACTAATTATTAGATTAATTTTATTAGTTTTAAAAAGCTCTAAAGCTTCTTCTCCATTTCTAGCAATAAACACAAATTTAAAAAAATTATCAAGAATAGATTTGATTTTTAATGTAAATATTTGGTCATCTTCTATATACAAAATATTCATAGTTTTTTTATATGCTTCAAGTGTTATCATGTGCAATTATATTATTAAATGGTATCTTAAAAGTATCATTATTATCAAAAAATTCACTCATATAGGTTCTATAAATCAAAGGCACCATTTGTTGTTGAAGTTTCGGATTGATTCTTTCTTTTATTGTAACTGCACTAAAAAAACTTTTCCAGAGTTTTTGGAATTTTTGTTCATTTGATGAATACTTTGGTTCATCAAAAAAAGCAACTTCTTGAATAGAGAAATTTTCATTTATTTTTACAAATGCAATTTTTCTATTTAGGTCGTGAATTATAAAATTTTGATTGTTAAATCTTTTTAAAAAGTGTTTTCCTAAAAAATATAATACATTAAATTTCGACTCAATTTTTGCATATAAAGTTCCATCTGCAAGCTCTTCAAATCTTATAAATCCTGTCATTTTATGAACATTTTTAAATAACTCTTTTTCAAGATTATTTAGATAAAAAACGCAAGAATTATTTATATTAAAAAGTTGTTTGACTTCTTTGAATCCAATTATTATATATTCTAAAAGAGCCATTTCAAACTCTTTTGTATCGCACATAAATATATTTAATATTTTACAGACTATATCTTTGGGAAATTTTGCTTTTATTGCATCTAAAACCTTTATTGAATTGATTTCCATAGTTCCTATGTTTTTTATCTCTTCAAAAACTATCTCATTTGGAAGAGTTTTATATATTTTTATAGGTTTTAATTTTTTATAATAAACCTCATAAACCAAAGACAAAAAGCCCTCAAAAGTTCCATCATAAACTAAAATCATAATTCCCCCGAAACAGAACTAAAATCAAAAAGTGAGGGTTGAATTAGCTTTTTTGGTTCTGGTTTTATAAGGGCAAGTTTTAGATTTTCACTATAAAATGGAACTTGCCTTTGAAACTCTTTGTTGCAAGTGATAAAATATTTTGCTTTTTTTGTGGAAATTTTTAGTTTTTTTAAATCATCAAAAGTCAATCTTTTAAATCTTCTAGCGCTTAAAATCTTCATAACTCCTCTAGCTCCAATCCCTGGAATTCGTAAAAGCTCCTCTTTTGAAGTTGTGTTTATTTCCATTGGAAAATATTTTAAGTTGTTTAATGCCCAAAAAGTTTTTGGGTCTAAATCTTCATCTAAATTTGGAAATTCCTCTGTAACTATTTCATCCCAAGAAAAGTCATAAAATCTAAGTAACCAATCAGCTTGATAAAGTCTATGTTCTCTTAAAAGTGGTGGTTTTGTCACAATTGAGGGAAGATTTTTATCATTATTTACTGGAATATAAGCACTATAATAAACTCTTTTTAACAAAGCTTTATCGTATAAAGCAGAGCTAAGTTTGAGTATATCCCTATCACTTTCCGGTGTTGCTCCAACGATTAGCTGCGTACTCATTCCTATTGGTTTTTG
>JBGSBO010000037.1:0-17281 GCA_041730535.1 Minisyncoccia bacterium | reverse complement strand
ATCCAAGTTTCCTTGTGCTCTATAGTTTGAGTAATCATTATGATAATTTCTAACTAATACACCTTTACAATGACAAGCCCTACTTTCCATATCATTATCATTAACACCAACATTTCCAATTTCTGGCATTGTAAAAGTAATAAATTGTCCAGCATAAGATGGATCCGAAATAATTTCTTGGTATCCAGTTAATGATGTATTAAAAACTATTTCTCCAACAGTTGTTCCTGTTGCACCAAAAGATTTTGCTTCTAAAAAAGTCCCATTTTCTAAATATATCCATACTTTTTGCATTTATATCAATCCTCTTTTTATTAATTCCTCTTCATATAATCTATGATATATTAAATCATAATCATCAGTTCCTGGTATAAGTTTTCTTTTATAATTCTTTAATTTTGCCATTACTTCAAAATCGGCTTTCTCAAAACCTTTAATGAAATCATCTAATGACGCAAATATTACATTTTTGATTTGATTATCAGAACATGTATAATGTATAAAATCTTCTTCCCATAAATAGTCTAATATCTGGTGAGCAATATCTGAAAATCTATCTTCATTATTTAAAATAACACCAAAATCATTTGCCATTCTTTTTTTTGTCATCCAAAAAAGTTGTCTTCTATCTGCATTTAAATATTCTATCTCATCTGCTTGTGCATCTAAAATTTCTTGAACTTTTTCATCTAAAGCAAACTCTTTTTCTAAATCAGCATCTAATATTCTTTCAACTTCTGCTTCAATACTATGTTTTTCTTTTCTTACCTCAACAAAGTCACAACTAATCAAATCTCTTGTAATTCTTCTTGAGACATACGGTGTATGATGTAATTTCATTCTCATGCGTTTTTACCCCCTTATAATTGTGTCATCTCGTTCAGGAGATGTTGAAACGATTCCAACTTTAACAGAAGTTACTTCTTCTATTTTTTCTATATATTTTTTTGCATTAGCAGGTAATTTATCATAATCTCTAATTCCAACTACACTTTCCCAACCATCAATTTCTTCATAAATAGGTTTTAAACCATCTAAGCTTGAAGGTACATAATCAATAATTTCTCCATCTAACTCATAAGCTACACAAATTTTAATTTTCTCAAATCCATCTAAAACATCTAATTTCATTAAAGCTAACTGATCACAACCATTTAATCTTCCTGCGTGTTTAACAGCAACTGCATCAAACCAACCACATCTTCTTCTTCTTCCTGTTGTTGTTCCAAATTCTTTTCCAACAGTAACCATTTTTTCACCATCGTCACCAAAATCTTCAGATGGGAAAGGTCCATTTCCAACTCTTGTACAATAAGCTTTTGTAATACCTGTTACTATTCCTATATCTTTAGGACTAACACCAAGACCTGTGCATGCGCCTGCACTTACAGTTGAAGATGATGTTACATAAGGATATGTTCCATGGTCAATATCAAGCATAGTTCCTTGAGCACCTTCAAGTAATATTTTTTTATTTTCATCAAGAGCTTTCCAAACCATATTTGTTGTGTTTGCAATAAATGGAGCTAATTTTTCTTTGTAAGTATTTAATTCAGCAAATAATTCTTTTTCATTTGGCGTTGCAATGTTTAATACATCAAAAATAGCTCTATTTTGTTCAAAATATTCTAAAATAGAATTTGTTAATTTAGCAGGATCAAGTAACTCACCAACCCTATGACCTATTCTATTAATTTTATCAGAATAAGCAGGACCGATTCCTTTTCCAGTTGTACCAATAGCTTTTGAACCTTTTAGTTTTTCTTTAGCTTGGTCGATTAAAGCATGATATTGTAAATTTAAGTGAGCTTTATCAGAGATAAATAATCTTCCCTCAAGCTTCTCAAATTGACTCATCTCTTTGATAATTGATTCAGGTGATAAAACAACACCATTACCAATAACATTTATAGCTTTTGGATTTAAAACTCCCGAAGGAATTAAGTGTAAAGCATATTTAACACCATCAACCCAAATTGTATGACCAGCATTATGTCCACCTTGACTTCTACAAACCATATCATATTTTTGAGCAAGCATATCAACTATCTTACCTTTTCCTTCATCTCCCCATTGGATACCAACTATTACATCTGCGCTCATTCTTAATCCTCTAAAATTTTTAATAAATTATCTGTATATAGTGCAAAACCTAATGAACTCATGCCTTCACTTGAATACATTCCACCTTTGCATAAAGTTAAATTGTCATTTATTACTCTATAGTAAATACCATCATAATATCTTAATGATCCGTAATAAAGTGGAGCAATAATAATGTTAGAATACTCTACTTCATTTGCTTTTTTAAGTAATTTTTCCAACTCTATTTTAATAGTTTTTGGAACTATGTTTATAACTTCTTCTAAACTTGCAATATTTTTTACTTTTATTAGCCTATTCAGCCACTCGCAATTTAATTTAAATAGTGATGCTATTTCACCATTTTTAAATAAATCAACATCAATATTTAATTCACTTGCAACTAAGTTTGGAATATTTATATTAGATATTTGTAAAATAGGCTCTATGTTTAAAGCTTTTAATATTTTTGCTGTTAAATTCATAATATCAGCAATATCATCATGATCTATCCACTCACATCCAATTTGATACTCTTCTTTTGATGGATAAGAAAAAATAGGTTGAACATAAAACCATTTTTTATGTGTTGTTGTTCTTCCTAATCTTTTTGTAATAATTCTTACCACATCTAAAGTAGAATCGGCTCTTAATGATACTTGTTCATTTTGTTCATCAGAAAACTTTATTAGTTTTTTTTCATTTGCAATTGCTTGATGTTGAGAATATGAAAAGTTTGGAGTTAATATCTCTTCAAACCCATTATTATCCAAAATCTGGCAAACTTGGTTTTCTAATACTCTTTTCCTTTTAGCAGATGCTCCAAAGTATAATCGACTTCCTTTTGGAATTTCGTGTTCAAAAATCATTCTTATTAGTTTCCTTTAAACATATTTGATGCAAAAACTCTATTCGCTGTTCCATCAAAAGTTCTAATACCTAAATCATCTAATGCTAATTCAACAGCATTTACAGCCCATGAAGCTTCATAATCTTCAACTAATCCCATGTGATTAATTCTAAAGATTTTACCAGCTAAATGATCTTGTCCTCCTGCAATATTTACATTATATTTATTTTCTAATATTTTTCTAATCGCACTTGATTGCTCAGTGTAAGCAGTTGTCATCGTATTTGCAGGGGTTTTTGGATAGATTTCAAATCCAATTGCTTTTAATGCTTCTCTTGTAGCATTTGCTCTTAAAGCAGTTTGTTTATATAAATTATCAAAACCATCAGCTTTTAGTTTTTCTAAAATTGCACCTAAACCAATAATAAGTGTAGTAGCTGCGGTCCATGCTGTTGTATTTTTTCTTTGATTTTTGATTTCAATCGCTAAGTTAAAGTAATAACCTTTTGGTTTTGACTCAATTTTTGCAACTGCTGCATTTGAGAACCCAATCATTGCAAGACCTGGTGGTAACATTAAAGCTTTTTGGCTTCCTGTTATAACTGCATCAAGATTTGTAGTATCAATTTTTTCAACACCAAGAGCTGTAATTCCATCTGCAATAATCATAATATCTTTATTGATTTTTTTAACTTCAGCAGCGATTTGCTCAACTGGATGTCTTAATCCACCAGCACTTTCACAAATCTGAATAAATACAGCATCTATTGAAGAATCGGCTTTTATTGCATTTACAACAACTTCAACACTAACAGGAGTATCCCATTCATTTTTTATTTCAGTATATTCAATAGCAAATGCTGCACAAATTTTTCCGAATCTCTCACCAAATTTTCCTGAATTAATTGTAAGTGCTTTTTTATGTGTTAAATTTGTAACACAAGCTTCCATAGCACCTGTACCACTAGAAGCTAACATTACAACTTCAGGCATATCATATAACTCTATTAATAATTCTCTAGTATTTTTAAAAATTGCTTCAAACTCTTCAGTTCTATGATGAATCGTAATGTCAGACATCGCTTTTCTTACAAATTCTGGTACTGGAGTTGGACCTGGCGTCAATAGCATTTTAGTATCCTTATTTTTCATTCTTTTATAGCAAAACGAAATATTTTATCTAAATATAGTTTATTAAATGGTTAAGCAAAAAAACAATCATAAAATTAAAATACTTAAAACCATTGACATTTATTACTAATTAGTAGTATAATTTCAGCAGGAGTATGAAAATGAATAATAAATCACTAAAATCTTATGGTTTACGAACTGATAAATCTATGAAAACTGTTGTTAGATTAGAAAGAGCAGCCTTAAAAATAAACAATATGACAGTGAATTATTTGGCACAACATAATCTGACGTTTAATCAATTTAAAGTATTAGAAGTTTTATATCACTTAGGTGATTTAAATATAGGTTCAATCACAAAATTAACTATGAGCACACCGGGGAATACTACAGTTGTCGTAAAAAATCTTAAAAGAGATGAATGGATAACTTCAATAAAAGATTCAAATGATAGTAGAGCATCAATTTTGTCTATTACACAAAAAGGTATCAAAATTATCGAAAAAGTATTTCCAAGCCATGCGAATAATTTAAAAAAATCTTTAGAAATTTTAAGTGATGAAGAAATAGATACTTTATATGATTTATTGGACAAGGTTTATAAAGCAAACTAATTTTTTTGCTTTATTAGTACTAATTAGTAATATATTATAGATAAAAAAAGGGAATAAAATGAAATTTTTAAAATTAGGGTTAGCATCTTTAGTAGCATCAAGTGTGCTATTTGCAGGAAATTATAATGTTGACGCAAGTCATTCAAATGTTGGTTTTTCAGTAAAACACATGATGATTACAAATGTAACAGGTAAATTTAACGATGTTAGTGGGAATTTTGAATATGATGAAAAACAAACACATTAAAAGCACTTTCAGGTGATATTATTGTGGCTTCAATAAATACAGCTGATGAAAAAAGAGATACTCACCTAAAAGCGGAAGAATTATTTGATGCTGCGAAGTTTCCTAAAATTAATTTTAATGCAACAAAAATTGAAGAAAATGCAGTTTATGGTGATTTAACTATGAAAGGTATTACAAAAAATATCAAATTAGAATTAGAAAATGGAGGAACAGTAACTGATCCTTGGGGAAAACAAAGAGCTGGATTTGAACTTGTAGGAAAAATAAATAGAAAAGATTTTGGGATTACTTGGAATAAAGTTTTAGAAACAGGTGGAGTAGCAGTTGGTGAAGAAATAAAACTACAAATTGCAATGGAAGGAATTTTAGCTAAGTAATTAGCTGAAATTTATCAAAATGAATCCAACACTATTTATTTCACATGGCGCACCAAATACGATTTTGGTGGACTCAAAAACTAAAATTAATTTGAAAAATATTACAAAAGAGTTTAAAAAACCAAAATATATAGTTGTTGTTTCAGCCCATTGGATAACTAAAGGATTAAAAATAATTAATCCTTTAGCCAAAGAGTTAATGTATGATTTTTACGGTTTTGAAGAAGAGATGTATAAAATAAAGTATCCATTAAAAAGTGATATAAACTTTACAAATAGTTTACTTGAAATATTAAAAGATTTTAATCCAACTATTGATGAAAATCGAACAAGTTTTGACCATGGAGTTTGGACGCCACTTTATATGATGTTTGAAAAAGTTGATATTCCAGTGATTCAAATTTCACTTCCTTTTGATTTTAGTCCAAAAGAACTTTTACAAATAGGCGAAAAATTAAGGCTTATAAGAGATGATTCTTTAATAATTGCCAGTGGTTCAATCACTCACAATTTACGAAATGTCTCTTATAACCCATTTGAAAAAGCAGATAATTTAGTAATAAGATTTGATGAAAAAATAAGAAATATATTAAAAAATGGCGATATTCCTCAAATATTAGAGTTTGAGAAAATAGAAAACTTTCATCAAATGCACCCAAGTTTTGAACATTTTTTACCGCTATTTGTGGCTTTAGGTGCTAGTTATGATTATGTTGGAATAGGATTTAATAATGAGATTTTAAATGGTGCTATTTCTATGGAAAGTTATATATTTAAAGGATAAATTATGCTAAAAAAATTACCAAAAGAAAATATGGGAACATCAAATTTAGGTTGGTTAGAGAGCCGATTTCATTTCTCATTTGCAGAATATAGAAACCAAAATAATATGAATTTTGGAGTTTTGAGAGTTTTAAATGATGACATTGTTCATACAAAAAGTGGCTTTGACACTCATCCACATTCAAATATGGAAATTATCTCTTATGTTGTAAATGGAGAAATCACTCACAAAGATTCTATGGGAAACTCTGAGACTTTAAAAAGAGGTGAAGTTCAATATTTAAGTGCTGGAGATGGAATATATCATAGTGAACATAATGTTCATAAAAGTGATGATTTAAGACTTTTGCAAATTTGGATTATTCCTCCAAAAGCTGGACTTCCTAGACTTTATGGTTCAAAAAGATTTGAAGAGAATGAAAGAAAAAATAAATTATTAAATATTGTTTCAAGCACTGATGGAAACGCTGATATAAAAATCTATCAAGATGTAAATATTTATGTTAGTGAACTTGAAATTAAGAAATCTTTAGATTTTGAAATCAAAGAAAATAGACAGGTTTATTTTGTACAAATTGAAGGAAGTTCAAATATAAATGAAATAACTTTAAATGCTGGTGATGCAATGGAAATAGTTGATATTAAAAAAATAGAAATAAAAGCTTTGGAAAATTCGCACTTTTTATTTATCGAAATGGCTAAAGTATAATTAGAATTTAACTATACTTCCCTATAAAAAATTATAGGTTAGATTATGAAAATTCTTTTAAATGGTGTTGGTAGAATCGGTAAAGCTATTTTAAAACAGCTAGTTTCAGATAAAAATTTTGAAATAGTTATGATAAATGAAATAAATCCTTATGTTAAAAATGTAGTTTATTCAATAAATTACGATTCAACATATGGAAAATATGAAGATAGATTTAAAATCGTTGAAAATAACCATATCCAAAACTCAACATCAAAAATAAAAATCACAAACTTTGATTCTTTAGAAAAAATAGATTTAACAAATATCGATATTATCATCGATTCAAGTGGTAAAAAAGAGGATATAAATATTCTAAAAAGTTTGCCTGTAAGTGCAATTTTTTTAACTCATCCAAATAATGAAGCTGATATAAATGTAATTTTAGGAGTAAATGAAAAAGATTTAAATCCTAATATTCACAAAATCATATCTACAAGTTCTTGTAATGCAACAGCTTTACTTCCTGCTTTAAAACTTATAAATGATAAAAAAGAGATTTTATGTGGAGATATTCTCACAGTTCATCCACTTTTAAATCATCAAAGAGTTTTAGATGGAAGTTTTGTAAAAAGTGATACAAGAGATGTAAATTGTAACTTTGAATTTGGAAGATCATCAACGCAAAACATTATTCCAAATAAAACAACAACCATAAAAGCATGTTCTTTTGTGCTTCCAAATATCAATCAAAATCTAATAAGTTCAAGCTCCCTAAGAGTACCCACAGATACAGTTGGAGCCATAAATGTAAGTTTGTTTACAAAAGAGAAATCAACAAAAAACGAGATAATTGAACTTTTTGAAGAGTATGAAAAAAATCAAAACTTTCCAATAGTTTTAAATAATTTTGAACCTTTAGTATCAAGTGATTTTAAAAAAGAGAAATTCACAACAATAATCGACCATAGATACACTGATGTTATAAATAATATGATTAAACTTTTAGTTTGGTACGATAATGAATGGGGTTATGCTTCTAAAGTTGTGGAGATTTTAAAATACTATCAAGATATAAAAAAAGGGTGAGTTGTTAAACTCACCCTTTTTTATTTTATCTAAAAACTAATTTTTAGATAAATTCAACACATTTATCACCCTCAGCAATATGTCCAATAACATATCCATCAGTGTTTACTAAAATTGAATCTACATTTTCAGCACTTACAACTAAAACCATACCAACACCCATATTAAATGTTCTATACATCTCTTCTAGTTCTACATGTTGTCCCATAAATTCAAAAATTGGTAAAACTCTAACATCTGCTCTTTTTACAACTGCTTTTAAATTATCTGGTAAAACTCTTGGTAAGTTCTCAGTAATTCCACCACCAGTTATGTGTGCTAATGCATTGATTTTATCTTTGTTAGCTTTAAACTCTTTTACATAAATTCTAGTTGGTTCTAATAAAACATCTTTAAGTGGTTTTCCTTGGAAATCGTCATCTAAAGACATTCCTAATTTTTCAAGTAAAAGTTTTCTAACAAGTGAAAAACCATTTGAGTGAACACCAGAAGACGGTAGTGCAATTAAAGTATCACCAGCTTTGATTTTATCAATTCTATTTAACTCATCTTTTTCAGCGATTCCAACACAAAAACCAGCTAAGTCAAAATCACCCTCTTTATACATTCCTGGCATTTCAGCAGTTTCACCACCAACAAGTGCGCATTCGCTTCTAATACAACCCTCAGCGATTCCTTTTACAACTAAAGTAGCTTCTTCAACATTTAATTTTGCAGTTGCGTAATAATCTAGGAAAAATAATGGCTCTCCAAAGTTACATAATAAATCATTTGAACACATAGCAACTAAATCAATTCCAACTGTATCAAATTTTTTCGCATCAATTGCAAGTTTCAGTTTTGTACCAACTCCATCTGTTCCAGATAGAATTACAGGTTTTTTGTAACCACTTGGTAATTCAAATGCACCTGCAAATGAACCTATTCCTCCAAGAACTCCTGGAATTGTCGTTGCTTTTACATAAGGTTTGATATTTTCTACAAACTGATTCCCAGCATCTATATCAACTCCAGCATCTTTGTAACTAACTGTTGCCATTATTCACCTTTTTTTTATTCTGTTTTCCAAATCTTGCGATTACTTTAAAAATTTTTGGGTATTATAGCAAAATGTTTATAAATATTAAGGACTATATATAATGAAAGATAATAACGCGTTTAATGAAATGATGGTACATTTACCATTGTGTACACACAAAGAAGCTTCAAATGTATTGATTATTGGTGCAAATAATGAAGATATGAAAGCTCAGGCTGCTAAACATAACAAAGTTTCAAATATTGAATTTGGAGATACATCTCTATTAACTTCTAAAAATGAAAAAAATATAGATGTTATAATTTTAACAGATGTTAAAATTGATGAATTATTACTAGCTAACATTGAAAGAATTTTAAAAGAAGATGGTTTAATCACATTTGCTTCAAAAGCATTTTCAAGAGATGAAGACCAATTATTTGCAGATTTAAAACTTGTTGGTACAAAATTCTGGATTGCCATGCCATTTAAATTTGGTCATAACACTTCGATTATTGCTTCAAAAAGATATCACCCAACAGCTGATATAAATCTTCAAAGAGCAGATTTATTAGATGACTTAAACTACTACTCAGCAGAGATTCACAATGCATCTTTTGTATTTCCAGCAAGTGAACATAAAGCACTTACAGGTATTGCAAAAAGATAATTTTTCTTATTAAATATAAATAAATCATTATTATTGTAGAATAATTTTCATGAGTAATGATTTATTTAAAAATGCAATCGCCCTAACAGGCGGAATATCAACAGGCAAAAGCACTGTTTGTAACTTATTTAAACTTCACGGTTTTCTAACAATTGATGCTGACGTAATTGCACATAAATTATTGGATGAAAATTCCAATAAAATTGCTGCCATGTTTGGTGAACAATATGTAGAAAATGGAAAAGTTTTAAGAAAAGAGTTGGGGAAAATTATATTCTCAAATGAAGAAAATAAATTAAAACTAGAAGCCCTTCTTCACCCACTAATCAAAGAAGAAATCATTAAAGAATCAAGAATATTTGAAAGTCAAAATAAACCATATTTTGTAGATATTCCTTTATTTTTCGAAAAAATGAACTATCCTATTTCAAAATCTCTAGTAATTTATACTCCAAAAGATATACAAATACAAAGACTAATGAAAAGAGATAATATAGATGAAAATGAAGCTAAACTAAAAATCTCAAATCAAATGGATATTGAAGAAAAAAGAAAATTATCTGATATGGTAATAGATAATTCACAAAATTTAAAACATCTTCAAAATGAAGTTGAACGAATCATCGGAGAGATTATATGACATACACAAAATATAGTGCAAGTGGAAATGACTTTGTAATTTTTCACACTTTTATAGAAAAAGATTATACAAATGAAGCTATAAAATTATGTAATAGAACAGAAGGAATCGGTGCAGATGGATTGGTTGTGATTGTTCCATCAACTGATGCTGATTTTAAATGGTTATTTTACAATAGTGATGGAAGTAATGCAGCTATGTGCGGAAATGCTACAAGAGCTGTTTCACATTATGCTTTTACTAATAATTTAGTTACATCAAATGAAATGCAGTTTTTAACAGGAGCTGGTTTAATAAAATCATGCGTTGAAAATGATATTGTTGAAACACAATTAACACAACCAAAAGTTATAAAAGAAGAGTTTATTCAAGATGGATTTACTTGGTATTTAGTTGATACAGGTGTTCCTCATTTAGTAACTATCGTAGATGATTTAGAATTTTATAATCATGATTTATGTGCAAAAATGAGATATGAACACAATGCAAATGTTAATTTTGCAAAAATAGAAAATGGAATCATAAAAGTTAGAACCTATGAAAGAGGAGTTGAAGGTGAAACTCTTGCTTGTGGAACTGGAATGGCTGCGTGTTTTTTAAGAGCTAATGAATTAGGACTTGTTGAGAATAGTACTTTTGTTTACCCAAAAAGTGGTGAACAATTAACTCTATCAAAGAAAAATGGCACTATTTATTTCAAAGGTGCTGTGAAAAAAGTTTTTATTACAACTATTTAAAATTAAATGTTATTCTTCAAATTTTTAATAAGCCACTCAAAAAAATTTATCCTAAGCTTTTGCTTAGTCAGTTCCATTCAAAGTCAAAGCTTCGGGAAAGGTTTTCCAAATGAGTATTATGAAATTACCGATACAAACGAAGCTAAAAACTACTTTTTCAATCATATGTATGAAATAATTGCAAAAGAAAACAATAAAATAAAAGATGAAAGGCATTTTGTAAAAGAGATGTTAAGTTCAAATATTTTAAATATCGACTTTGACTCAGCCAACTTTCGAGAACTTCTTGAAATAAAACAAAAATACAAAATAAAACACATTTATACCCTTCCTGAATATCTTAAAAAAATAGATATTGTTCCTCCTTCTCTTGCTATTGCACAAGCGGCAATTGAAAGTGCTTGGGGAAAAAGCAGATTTGTAAAAGAAGCTAGTAATATTTTTGGCCATTGGACATATAATTCTGAATTTGGCCTAATTCCAAAAAGAAGGTCACTTGGTGCTTCTCACTTTATTAGAATATTTAATAATATAAAAGAATCAACAAGCGCATATATGTTAAATCTAAATAGAAACCTAGCATATAGGTCTTTCCAAGATAAAAGACATGAACAAAGAACAAAAAATATAGAACCAGATGGCTTAACTCTTTCTGAAACTATGTTAAACTACTCAGGAATTGCTCAAGATTATTTAGTAATATTAAAAGATTTAATTTTACTAAATAATCTACAAATGTATGACTATAAATATTATAAACAAAATCAATAAAAGGGAAAAAAATGAAATTTACTGCACCATTAAAATCAGACTCTATCAAAATAATGCTTCTTGGAAGTGGCGAGTTAGGAAAAGAAGTAATAATCGAAGCACAACGATTAGGAATCGAAACAATCGCTGTTGACAGCTATAATAACGCTCCAGCACAACTTGTAGCAAATAAATCATATACTATAAATATGAAAAATGAAAATGAAATTCTTGAAGTAATAAGAAGAGAAAAGCCAACATATATACTTCCAGAAGTTGAAGCTATAAATATAAATGCACTTTTTATAGCAGAAAAAGAAGGTTTTCATATAATTCCAAATGCTGATGCTGTTAATAAAACTATGAATAGAAAAAACATTAGAGAATTTGCAGCGGTTGAATTAAATCTTCCAACAAGTAAATTTGAGTTTGTTACAACTTTTGAAGCTTTACAAAATGCTGCTTCAAAAATTGGTTTTCCTTGTGTTATTAAGCCAGTTATGAGTTCTTCTGGTCACGGTCAAAGTGTTGCAAGAAGCGAAGCTGATTTAGAGAAATCTTGGGAATTAGCAAAAGAAGCAAGAGGAGATGCTAGTGAATTAATAGTTGAAGAGTTTATTAGATTTGACTATGAAATCACGATGCTTACTATTAGAAACGGAATTGATACAGTATTTTGTGAACCAATAGGACATATTCAACAAGATGGTGACTATATCTTCTCATGGCAACCAATGAATATGAGTGAAGTTGCTATTGCAAAATCTCAAGAGATTGCTAAAAAAATCACTGATGGATTAGGTGGTAGAGGGATTTTTGGAGTTGAATTATTTGTAAAAGGTGATGATGTTTATTTCTCAGAAGTAAGCCCAAGACCACACGATACTGGAATGGTTACTATGATTACTCAAAGTGCTAGTGAATTTGCACTTCATGTAAGAGCAGTTTTAGGACTTCCAATTGAGTATGTAACTTATGGAGCAGGAGCAAGTGCTGCATTTAAAGCAAAGGGTGATAGTTTTAATCCTCAAATTGATATTTATGACTCTTCATTTACAAAAGATTCAATTATTAGAGTATTTGGAAAACCACAAAGTCATGTGGGAAGAAGAATGGCTGTTGCTTTAACTTTTGATAAAAATAGCAGCGATATTGCTTTACAAAAAGCAAAAGAGATTATTGGAAATTTCAAAGATAATTAAAAATTCTAAAACTAGGCAAAATATATATTTTGTCTAGTTTAAATTTTTATATTTAAAGAATATTGCATCCCCTCATTTTCTAAAGTTATAATTTCAAATTTTGCATTTAACATATTTGCTAAATTTTTTGCTTCTAAAATAGCTTTATTATCAACATCAGATAAATATAAATTATAAATATTTTTCACTTCAAAACCATTATTTTTAACGACAAGTGATATATTTGATTTTGATACACTTACATTTACATCTATTTGCTTTTGAATTTTCCCTTTTTTTAGCTCTTTTTTTATTATATCCATACAAGATTGTTCAATAAAAGAAGATAAAATATTTTCTAAATAAGCTACATTTAAATAAATTGGTTTTGCCAAAGTTGTGTCTACATCATATTCTATAAATATTTTATATCGTACATTTGCATAAATAAAATTATCTGTTCTTCTTTTGTGTAACTCTAATAATGAAGTTAAATTATTAAGATTAATAATTTTTTCATTTGAATGATTTAAATTATTTATTTCATATTCAAACTTTTTTAACTCTTCATACTGTAAAGCATAAGAATCAATTATTTCAAAAATAATCGTACTATTTATCAAATCTTCAACACCTAATTTATTAATATATTTATCAAAAATATCAGTATTAAACATTTCAAGAAAATATTTAAGATTAAAAAGTCTATTTTTCAAAGCTAAAAGATTTCTTATATCTTGAATATATTTATTTTTTTGCTCTTTTGACAAAAAGCTATTTTTTAGATTTATTTCTAACATTTGCATAAAATTTTGATCATCAAAAACCAAATTTATTAATTCAGATTTATCATTTTGACCACATTTATAAGTTTGGAGCAAAAACTTCAACTAAAATGGTAGAAAAAACTGAGGTGGTTTAAGTTTCAGAAGGTAACTTTTTTATTAATTTAACTGCCTATTTTTTCACTTCGTTTGACAATTATAACTGTAATAGAAATAATTATAAAGATAATGCTACAGGGATACTTGATTATAGGGATGTTGAAAAGAGAAAAAAACTTAATAAAGCAATGGAATATCTAGCTAAAGAAGGACAAAGCATTGATGCGTTAAAAGAAAATGAAAAAGATAGAGCGATTAGAAGAGGAACAATGCCTAAAGAAAAGAGCAATATGGGGAGACCTAGAAATTCTTAATAATTTTTTAAATTTCAATATTTCTACTATATGAGTCAAAAGTGAGTCAATTGGTTAGTTATAATATTCTCCATTATAAAAAGGATTTTAAGATGGCTCACGATTTATTAGAAAAAAGACTAGCATATATCTTTAAAAAACTAAATAATGGTGAACGATGTGGAATGTATTTTTAATTATAATTTAGCAGATGCATTATTTCTCCCTTGTATTAAGCTATTTTTTTCATGCTTTTTTCCAGTAATTAATTTTTTATATTCTGGATTATTCCCTCCGTTTAACAAAATGGAAAAATATATTATACATTTTTTCCATTTTTAGAAATCTCATATTCATTATACTTCTATCAGATTTAAATCAATATCATGTAGTTGCAACTATAAATCTACTTTAAGGGTTTATAAAATGAATAATGAAATTAAAAGAAAATATAGAGCTAAAGAATTAGCTGAATATTTAAGTGTAGGATTATCTACTATATGGAAATGGGCTAAAGATGGAAAGATTAGACCTCATAATATATCAAAAGGTGTTACAGTTTTTGATATAAATGAAGTTTTAATAGATTTAGGAATGGAAATAAATTAACTAGATAAGAGAATTAACTCTTATCTTATTTTTAATGATTATCTTTTAGACTTAAAACAAAATCACTCCAAAAAATCACTATTGGCTTTATGTGTTCTAAGTAATTACTTTTATTCGTATAAGCTCTAACAACTTTTGAATTATTGTGATGGTCAAGAAGTTTTTCTTTTGCTTCAAAGCTAAATCTATTTTCAATGTCTAAAGTATCAAGTAAACTTCTACAACTACCTCTAAAACCATGTAGTGTGATTTTTCTACCTTTTATTTCATCATTAAATCCCATGATTTTAAGGGCTTTATTAGGACTTTCACTATTTATAGGACTTCTATTATTCGTTCCTAAAAATACCCATTCTTGGTGACCACTAAATTGAAATTGTTCTTTTAAAATTTCAATAACCTCTTTACTCATAGGTAATCTAAAATCTTCAAGATTTATATCTTTTATCTTCATTTCACTTCTAGGAATTGTAATAATCTCTTTTTCAAAATTTATATACTCCCATTTCATCTTACAAACATTTTCAGCTCTAAATGGAAGATGTAAAACTAATTTCAAAGCTCCTCTTATTGAATGTGATCCTCGATAAATATATATAGCATTAACCAATTCTTTAAAATTATCAATATCTGTAATTTTTGGGAAATGTCTTGATTTTCCTGAAGGAACAATATCTCCTTTTTTTATATCATTTAAAATATTTCTATCGCAGAATCCTCTATAAACTCCATATCTAAAAAGACTATCTAAATATGAAAAGATTTTTGAGCTTACATCATAGCTTTGTAAAAGTTTAGCTTCAAGTACTTTTACAACATCTTGTATTGCTATTTCTTTAATATGTTTATTTTTAAGAAAAGGATAAATATCATTTTCAAATGTTCTAACTTTATTTATATGTGTAGTTGGTGCTGTTTTCTGTTCCTCTTTTTTTAACCATTCATTAGCAACATTTAAAAACATTCCCTCTTCTTCTAAAATATTTTCATTTTTTAAATTTTTTAAATATTCTATTGGATCAATACTACTATTTATTAGTTTTTGAAACTCATCTCTTTTATTTCTTGCTTCTTTTAAACTAACAGTAGGATATGTTTTAAAAGTGGTTTTTCTTGTTTTACTATTTAGGGTAAATCTAAATTCCCAAATTTTACTTCCACTTGTATCTACTTTTAATCGAAGCCCTCCACCGTCATTTAGGTAATATATTTTATCTTTTGCTTTTGCTGTTTTAACTTGTATGTCTTTTATTATATCTAGTTGTGCCATTAAACAATTCCTTTATAAAGGCTATATCTACGGTCTTCTAGAAATATTTTAGGGCGTAAAATTTAACTTTTTTTCTCATTTTTGAGTTACGCCCTATTCTACGCCCCGATTTTTCATAGATTTGATAATATTATTGTAGACTAGTTTAGATTAATATTTCTTTTAGAGCTTGATTTTACGGTAATTTTACAGGTTGTTTTAGATTAGGAAATGGTACGCCTGGTAGGATTCGAACCTACAACCGCCGGGGCCGAAACCCAGTGCTCTATCCAGTTGAGCCACAGACGCGTTTTTAAGATTGGGATTTTATCATAGATAAACTTAATCTAAATTTTAGAAAAAGTTATCAATGATAATTAAGATTAAAAATATTATTCCAAGATATCCATTTACAGTAAAAAATGCTTTATCTATTTTCCTAAAATCTTTATTTACTAAGTAGTGTTCATAACTTAACATTAAAGCACTTATTAGTACAGCTAAATATGCAAAATACGAACTTCCTGAGAATATTACAAATAAAAGCCAAAAAACAACTGTTAAGGCATGAAATATTTTTGATATTTTCATTGTCTTTTCAACTCCAAATTTAGATGGAATTGAATGAAGTCCCAGCTTTTTATCAACTTCTATATCTTGTAATGAGTACAATAAATCAAATCCAGCAACCCAAAACATAACTCCAATACTCAATAATATTGACCAAAATGTGATAGTTTCACTAACAGCCACAACTCCTGCAATTGGTGCTAATGCCAAAGATATTCCTAAAATTACGTGGGCAAAATAGGAAAATCTCTTGAAATATGAGTATGAACCAATTACAAATAAGATAGGTAAAGATAATATCAAAGCTAAGTCATTTACGAAATATGCCACAAGAATAAATCCTAAAGCATTTCCTATTGTAAAAAGTAGCATTTGAGATGCGGAGATTCTTCCATCTACGTTTGGTCTATTAATTGTTCTTGGATTTAAAGCATCAATATCTCTATCCATATATCTATTAAATCCCATGGCAAAGTTTCTTGCAGTCAAGGCTGCTAGAATTCCAAGTATAAATAGTTTGATTCCAAACCAGCCATTTGCTGCTACTATCATTGCTATGAAAATAAAAGGCAGTGAAAAAATCGAGTGTTTGAACATTACTAGTTCATTAAAGTCATTTAGTTTTTGTTTAAGCTTATTCATGAGCAGATTGTATCGAAGATAATATTAAAAATATTAGAGCCACTTGCAAATTCAACCATCATAAACTAGTGAATTTGTAAGACTACCGAACTTCTCAACCAGATCTTTTTAACTTTTAATCATTTTACTGCTTTATGGGCCAATTTTAGTTAAAAGCTTTTATTGGGTGCGTGCTTG
>JBGSBO010000036.1:0-17886 GCA_041730535.1 Minisyncoccia bacterium | reverse complement strand
AAAATCATATTGTGAATTTCTGTGAATTCAAATTTGAAAATAGTATCTGCGAAAATCTGACCTTTTGCAAAAAAAGCTTTAAACCATTTAGTTGTCCATATTGTTACCATTACTGAAAGAATAATAAATGGTGACCATGCTTTAAATACTTCACCAGTTGTGTGAGGTACTAAATTGAATCCTTCCATATTTGCTTTCATAACATTTTTTGGTTTCCATGATTTTAAGAAAACTGTAGTTGCCACAATAGAAACAATTGCAGAAGTAACATCTGGTAATTCAGGTCCAATGAAATTTGATGTTAAATATTGAGTAATAGCAAAACTTCCACCAGCAACTAGTGCAACTGGCCATACTTCTTTAATACCTTTCCATCCGTCCATCATAGCAACAAGCCATAAAGGAATAATCAATGATAATATTGGTAATTGTCTACCAGCCATCGCCCCAATTGTAAATGCATCAATTGAAGTAACTTGTCCTGCAACAATAATTGGAACTCCAAGTGCACCAAATGCAACAGGAGCTGTATTTGCAATAAGACATAATCCCGCAGCATATAATGGTTTAAATCCAAGACCAACTAAAATAGCAGCTGTAATAGCAACAGGTGCACCAAATCCAGCAGCACCTTCTAAGAATGCACCAAATGAGAAACCAATTAAAATAACTTGAATTCTTTGATCTTCTGTAACTGAAATAATAGAATTTCTAATAATCTCAAATTGTCCACTTTTTACTGTTAACTTATATAAGAATACCGATGCTACGATAATCCAAGCAATTGGCCATAAACCAAATAAAAACCCGTATTCAGCAGATGCGAATACCATGTTAACTGGCATATCAAATCCTACAACAGCTACAATCATAGATAAAGCTAATGTAATGATTGCTGCATAATGCCCTTTCATTCTAAATACTGCTAGTGCCAAAAAGAAAAAAACAATAGGAATCAGTGCCACAAGCGCTGACAGTCCTAAACTATCTCCAATTGGAGCGTATACTTGTTGCCAAGTTTGCATATAAAACCTCCATAATAAAATATATTCAAAGAATATTAAAATGGTATGAGATTTATATGATTTTAATAGATTAAATAATAAATAAAATTAAATATTCTTAAAAATATAACCTGTTTCTATAACTGTTTGAATAAACTCTTTATTTAATATTTTTCTTACTCTTCTAATCAAACTTCGAATTGATTCTAAAGATACAAAACTTCCTTCCCAAACATAGTTTTCTATTGTTTCGTAAGTAATTACTTGATTTTTTTTACTAAGGAATAAATTTATCAATAGTTTCTCTTTTTTTGTCAATCTAATTTCAAATCCATTTATTACAAGTAGAGATGATTTAAAATCAAAGTAGCAATTTTCATCGAAATATATTTTATTATTTTGGATATTACAGAATTTTTCTATTTTTATTTCCAACTCATCTATAAAAAATGGCTTTTTCAAAAAGTCATTACAACCAAAATCATAAGCTTGTTTGATAACATCAAGTTCAACACTTGCACTTATGATGATTACAGGAAGTGTTTGATAATACTCTCTTATTTTTTTTAATATTTTTATTCCATCAACATTAGGTACATTTATATCTAAAATAAAACAAGAAAAACCATCTGTTATTTTTTCAAAGGCTTCTGCACCATCAATAATTGATAATACAGAATATCCTTTTATTCCTAATCTTTTTGTGATTGTTTCATTTAGTTTTTTGTTATCTTCTAATAGTAAAATTTTCATTTTATACCTTTTTATGAGGAAGTTTTATTGTAAAAATAACATTGTTCTCATCGTTTTTAGCTGTTATTGTTCCTCTCATTTTATCTTCTATTATTACTTTTGCCATATAAAGACCAATTCCTGTTCCCTCTTCTTTTGTTGTAAAATATGGTTCAAATATTGAATTTATGATTTTATCATCGATTTTACCACCATCATCTATTATCTCTATGATATTAAAGTTTGATGTTCTTTTTATATTGATATCAATTTTAGCTTTTTTTCTAAAATCAATATCTTTCTCAATAATTTTATTTTTTGCATTATTTATTAGATTTAATAAAACTTGTTTAAATTCATTTTCATATCCATAAATAAGTAACTCTTCATTTTCATTTTTATAATTAAAATTCATTTCTATATTTGAATAAAATACCTGTTTTCCTATAATTTCATTTATTTCACTTAATGACTTTGTTATTGAAAAAAGTTTCTTTTTTGTTGATGGCTTTAAGAAGTTTCTAAAATCACTCAATGTTTTTGACATATATTTTATTTGAATCATAGAGTCATTTACAAAATCTTTTACTTCCATATCTTTTAATTCATTTAATAAATATGAAGTTTGAATATCTTGAACAAGTGCTGATAATTCAACTAATGGTTCATTCCATTGATGAGCAATTGCAGCTATCATATCACCCATTTCCGCTAATTTACTTTGTTGAATTAAAAATTGTTTTTGCTGAACACGTTCAGTTATATCATCCATAATACAAACGATTCCACCAACTGTTCCATCAATATTTTTATAAACGGCTTTATTTAAAACAATCTGTTTCATTTCATTTGACAAGGTATAAAATGTAAATTCAGAGGTACTAGTTGCAAAGGTGTTAAGAAGTTCTTGGTCAATTTGTGTATTTTTACTAGCTACATTATGTGGGAAAAAATCAAAAGCAGTTTTACCTATAATCTCATCTCTTGAACTACTAACTAATGAAGCAAAACTAATATTACAACCTAAAAATTTTCCATCAATATTTTTGTAATATATTGGATTTGGAATGGTGTCTAATAAAACTTTATCAAACTCTAATCTGTTTGATAATTCTAATTCAACTCTTTCTCTTCTTTGTATATTTGCTTTTAAAATAATTACGATTATGCTTAATGTCAATATTATAATAATAGATAAGATAAAAAACTTCGTGTGTTCTTTATATACAGAAGCTGGTTCATTTATTATAATTGGGTTATTTAAATGTTTTGAAATATCAATATCAAATTTTGTTAATTCTTTATAATCAAACATATAAATATTAGGAGATTTTTCAAGTACAGGAATTTCAGTTATTTTTTTACCATTTAATACTTGTAATGCCATTTTTGAAACAGCATCTCCTTGCGCAATTGCTGAAGTTAAAAGGCCTCCTACAATTCCATTATCTAAATAAAAATCCCAAAGACCATAAATGGGAACTTGGCTTGCGTCCTTAACTTGAGCAAAACTTTGTTTATATGTGAAATATTTACCTGTTGTATCTTTAAATAAAAGAACAAATAAAATGACACTATTCTCTTTGTCAAGTATAGATACTTTTTGTTTTAAATTGCTTATTTCTAGGTCATCTGTATATTCGATTTTGAATTTATCTTTATATTTTTCAATTATTGGATTTAAATCTCGTTTTATTGCATATCCAGTTATTGATGTGTCATTAATTATTAAGAGATTTTTTAGTTTTGGGTGAAGTTTTGAGATAAGTTCAAAGTTTTTTTCTAAATCAACTTCTTCAGCAACTCCTGAAGTAAACTTTTTCATATTATTTTCATCTAATAAAGATTTATTAAAATTATTTATTCCACAAAATAAAACTGGAATATCTTTGAATAAAAATTCATGATATTTAATCATAAAATCAAGGGCAGCATTATCACTTACAATTACTAAATCAAAAACTCTGCCTTCAAATTGTTTTTTATAAAGTTTTGCTAAATCATTTAAATATGAATAGTCATCTATTCTTTTTGTATCCATATATACAGTTGTTAATTCTATATCTTTATGGTCTTTGAATTTTTTTTCTATCTCTTTTGAAATATCATCGGTCCAAGCATAACCTTTATGATAAGAGTGTAATAGTAACACATCTTTTGAAGAGTTGGCAAAAAGTAAGTTAAAAAAAAGTATGCTAAATAGTAAAAAATATTTCATTATTATCCCCTATTTAGCAATTATATCAAGATTTTGTAAAAATTACATAACCTGATTTTGGACCATGTGCACCAATTACTAATGATTGTTCAATATCTGCTGTTTTTGATGGACCTGAAATAAATACTCCATAACCTTTTTCTTCAAAATTTATTTTTTCATAGGCTTCATGCATATTATTTAAGATATCTTTTTCATCAATTACTATAATGATATTCTGAGCAATAAAGTATAAAGCTCTGTGTCTATTATCTTTATTTTTCATCCAAATAGCACCATTTTCAGCCACTGCAAAATTTCCTTTTACAACTGCCAAATCTATATTTTCTAATTCATGAACATCATCACAAGAATTAGAATCAAAGTTACCAACGCAGCAAAACTCAACATTTGAAGCTATTTGTTTTTCATTTGGATATAGCTCTTTTATTGTTTTATCTAAATCATTCTTATCGATTAATAAAGCTTTCCCCCCAACAGTTTCAATCATTGTCGAAAAAGTTTGAAATTTATCTTCAAACTTTATTCCAAAATTATCATAAGAAGGTAGTTTTACCTCTTTTACAATATTGTTCTCTTTGATATTTTTTAATATTAGCTCTTTACTAGTCATCTAATTCTCCTGCTATAAACATCTCTTTAAAACTTTTTTCTGGCATTTTAGGTAAGTCTCTTTGTCTTCCCCATACATTTGATTTATTATAAAGCATTGATTTTGGAAGCTTTGGAACTATTTTTCTAGCCATTTTTCCTGCAAAATCAAATAAGGCTGGTTTTCCCATTAGCCAAGCAGTCACTTTCATCGCCATTTTTTTCTTTGAATCAATTAAATTTGCTTCTCCTAAATCTTGTCTTAGGCTATAAAGTTGTGAATCTAAATCAATTTTTACAGGACAAACATTTGTGCAAGAACCACATAAAGTACAAGCAAATGGTAAAGAGTTGTGAATTTCAGGCTCTTTTTTTGCTCCTAAAATTGAACCAATTGGCCCTGGAATTACATATTCATAAGAGTGACCACCACTTCTTCTATAAACCGGACATGTATTCATACATGCACCACATCTAATACAATTTAGTGCTTTTTTATTTTTTTCAGATGCTAAAAATTGGCTTCTATTATTATCTACAATAATAATATGCATTTCACCACCTTCAATTGGAGCATGAAAGTGTGAAGTATAAGATGTAATTGGTTGACCAGTCGCACTTCTTGCAAGTAATCTTGTAAATACAGATAAATCTTCAAGTCTTGGAATGATTTTTTCAATTCCCATCGAAGCAATATGAAGTTTTGGAACACTAGCTCCCATATCTGCATTTCCTTCATTTGTACAAACTACAACTCCACCAGTTTGTGCGATTGCAAAGTTTACACCTGTAAGTCCTGCTTGTGCTGTTAAAAAATCTTCTCTAAGTGCTGCTCGTGCTGCACGTGTTAGGTATGTTGGGTCGTAATTTCCTTCTTCTGTTCCTAAATATTTATGAAATGTATCCGAAACATCAGATTTTTTTAGGTGAATTGCTGGTAAAACGATATGAGAAGGAGCTTCATGTCTCAATTGAACAATTCTTTCACCTAAATCTGTATCAATAACTTCAATTCCTCTTTTTTCTAAATAAGGATTTAAATGACACTCTTCTGTTAGCATTGATTTTGATTTAACTAATTTTTTTACTTCTTTTTCTTTTAATAATTTATATACAATTTCATTATGCTCTTTTGCGTCAATTGCAAAGTGAACAGTGATACCTTTTTGAGTTGCATTTTTCTCAAATTCTAATAAATATTTATCAAGATTTGCCATTGTATGAGTTTTAATTTGACTAGCAAATTCTCTTAAATTTTCCCATTCTGGAATTGATTTACTAGCTTTATCTCTTTTTTCTCTCACAAACCAAAGGGCTTTGTCGTGCCAGTGCATTCTCTCATCATTTGCTACAAAAACTTTTGCATTATCTGCATGGTTATGGTTTGTACTCATGGTTTAACTCCTGCAAGGATTTCAACTATATGCATTACTTTTATTGGATAATTATTTCTATTTATTAATCCATCCATATGCATTAAACATGACATGTCAGCACCTGTCATAATTTGTGCAGATGAATCTAAATGGTCTTTTATTCTATCTTTTCCCATTGCAACTGAGATATCTTCTTCTGTCACACTAAATGTACCACCAAAACCACAGCATTCATCTTTTCTTTTTAATTCAACAAGTTCTATGCCATTAACTTTATTTAAAATATTTTCTAATTTTGAATTATATGGGATGTTAAGTTCACTTGGCGTTCCAAGTTTTAGTACTCTATGTCCATGACATGAATTATGAAGCCCTACTTTATAGGCAAATGACATATCAAATTTTATGTTTTCTAATTTAATCACATCATGTAAAAACTCACAAACTTCATAAATAGATGCTTTTACTTTGTTATAATCTTTGTCATTATCAAAAAATTCTCCATAATGCTCTTTTACCATTGTTACACATGAACCACTAGGTGCAACTATATAATCATAATCTTTGAATGTATTTACAAAGTTAATTGCCAAATTTTTTACATCTTTTGAACAACCTGAGTTTGCCATAGGCTGTCCACAGCATGTTTGATTAAGAGGATAATCAATATTTAAGCCTTGATTTTTTAATACTTTATAAGTTGCTTTACAAATGTTGGGATATAGTTCATTCATAAAGCATGGGATAAATAGACCTATTTTCATTTCTATTCCTAATGTTTAGTTAAACTAATTCTATATTTAACGTATGAGAAATATATGATAATTTTATTTTTTTAGATAGATAGAAAAATCATTACTTAAATAATTTTCTTTTATCTCCATATTCGCAGAAAGTGTTTTACAATAACCAATAATATCAAATGATTTTACATTTGTTAAGGAATCATTTTTTAGAAAGTTGAAAACAAATGCTTTATTTGAAGCTTCAAAACATTTTCTTATGAAAATAAAAATTTCATCTCTTTCTAGTATATTCATAGCACCACTACAAATATAATAATCAGCTTTATAAAGTGAATCTTTTAATATATCTTGTATTTCAAATTTAGCATTTAAAAATCTTTTTGATGCTAAATCAATCATTTGTTTCTCACAATCAATTCCCAAATATGATTTTGGTTTTAAAGTTTTATCAAATAAATAAGAATAATATTCACCAAAACCACATCCCGCATCAATAATTGATGATTCTTTCATTGAGTCTTCTACGAAACTTGTTAGTATTTCAAATCTTTTATATTGTGTAAATTCCGAGTTCCAATGAACTCCTTGTGCGCTTATTCCATATTTTTTAATAGCTGTTTCATAAAATTTAGTATTATCTCTTTTTGCCATTAATAGAATTATTTATTAATTTGTTCAATTTGAACATTATTATCTTTTATAAATTTTGATATTACTTCTGAGTTTGTGTGTTCATAGGCTTTTTCATATACGATTCGAATAATTCCACTAGCAATAAGATTTTTTGAACATTCACTACAAGGTTCTAATGTTACATAAATAGTTGCACCTTCAATTGAAATACCTTTCCTAGCAGCCCAAATAATTGCATTCATTTCAGCATGAATTTCATATGTTTTTGACCAATCATGGTGTTCTTTTGTATATTCACCATTCCAATGGTCACTACAATTTTTGTAACCAGCTGGAGTTCCATTGTATCCAGTTGACAATATTCTTCCATCTTTTACAATTACAGCTCCCACTTGTTTTGATACACATTTTGAAGCAAGTGCTATTTCTTTAGCAATATTTATAAAACTTTGATCGTTTAACATTTTTCCCCTAACATAAACTTTTTTTAATTATAGCAAAAGATTTTTTATTAAATATTATTTCTTCTTGAGCCTAAACTTAAATACTACTTAATTAATTGTACAAAAATATATTTATCAGAAAAAATGTGCTATTATGAGAAAAAATTTTACTAAATAGAAAAGGCAAAGTATGGATTTTAAAGATATCAAAGAATTAATAAGAGTGTTTGATAAGAGCGAACTTAACAAATTAAAGGTTAAAGAAGGTGAATTTGAAATTTCTATGCAAAGAGGTTTCGAAAGTGGTATCACAACTATAACAACATCAGCTCCAATGGCTCAAACTTCACAAGTTGCACCTGTAATTAGTGCAACACCTGTGGCTAATACATCAGAAGTTGTAAGTACTGCAAAAGCAGGAGATTTAATTCTTTCTCCAATGGTTGGTACTTATTATTCATCTCCGTCACCTGAATCTCCATCGTTTACAGAAGTTGGTTCTACTGTTAAAAAGGGACAAACTCTTTGTATTTTAGAAGCGATGAAAATTATGAATGAAGTTGAAGCTGAATTTGATTGTAAAATTTTAGAAATTTTAGTTAAAGATGGTTCTCCTGTAGAATACGACATGCCAATTTTTGTTGTTGAAAAGTTATAAGAGTTAATTATGGCAGAAATAAAAAAAATCTTAATAGCTAATAGAGGTGAAATTGTTCAGCGTGCTATTAGAACTATTAGAGAAATGGGTAAGAAATCAGTTGCTGTTTATAGTGCAGGTGATAAAAATGCCTCTTATTTAAAACATGCAGATGAAGCTGTATGTATTGGTGGAGCAAAGTCGAGTGAGTCATATTTAAATATTCCAGCAATTATAACAGCTGCTGAAATGACGGGTTGTGATGCAATTTTCCCAGGATATGGATTTTTATCTGAAAATCAAGATTTTGTAGAAATTTGTAGATTACATAATATTAAATTTATTGGCCCATCTGTTGAAGTAATGGAAAAAATGGCTGATAAATCAAAAGCTAAAGAAGAAATGATAAGAGCCGGTGTTCCAGTAGTTCCAGGTTCTAAAGGTTCTGTTCATTCTGTTACTGAAGGTAGAAAAGTTGCTCTTGAAATTGGTTATCCAATTATGGCAAAAGCTGCTGCTGGTGGTGGTGGAAGAGGAATGAGACTTATTAAAGAAGAATCAGAATTTGACCAATTATTTATGGCAGCTTCGAGTGAAGCATTAGCTGCGTTTGGTGATGGGACTATGTATCTTGAAAGATTTATTAATAATCCAAGACATATAGAAGTTCAAGTTGTTGGGGATTCTCATGGTAATGCTATTCATATAGGTGAAAGAGATTGTTCTTTACAAAGAAGACATCAAAAAGTTATCGAGGAATCACCTGCTATTTTATTAAATGATGAAACAAGAGCTAGTCTTCATGAAGTTGCTGTAAAAGCTACCAAATACCTAAAATATGAAGGTGCTGGAACATTTGAATTTTTAGCAGATGATAAACAAAATATCTATTTTATGGAAATGAATACAAGACTTCAAGTTGAGCATCCAGTTTCTGAGATGGTTTCGGGTATTGATATTGTTGAGCTAATGATAAAAGTAGCTGAGGGTGAAAAAGTTCCACCTCAAGAAGCTATTAAATTTAGAGGTCATGCAATTGAATGTAGAATTACAGCTGAAGATCCAAATTCGTTCTTACCAAGTCCTGGTAAAGTAACTCAATGGATGGTTCCAGGTGGAAGAAACGTAAGGGTTGACTCTCACGTATATGCAGGATATGTTGTACCTCCTTATTATGATTCAATGATTGGTAAACTAATTGTTTGGGGAAGAGATAGAAATAAAGCTATTAACATCATGAAAAGAGCTTTAGCTGAGTTTGAAGTAGATGGAATTAGAACTACAATTCCATTTCATCAAAAAATGATGGAAAATGAAGATTTTATTTCAAATAACTATGATACTAAATACTTAGAAAACTACAAAAAATTAGAAGATTTATAAGAATAAAGAGCTATGCTCTTTATTCTTAAAGCTTAAATTTATCTAAAACTAGATACAATCCGCCAAATTATACACATTTATATACCCATTTTACTTTGATATATTAATCAAAGATTCATTTTCATTAAACTGACTTACTTGCAAGACTCAAATTGCGTTTTAATTGTACATTTATGGGGAGATTAAATCTAACATATAACCGTGTGTATTTTTTAATAAATTATATACTAAGGTAAAAAATGACTTTTAATGAATTCAATTTAAAAGACTTATTGCAAAAAGCAATAGATGAAGCTGGCTTTAAAGAACCAAGTCCAATACAAGAACAAGCAATCCCATTTGTATTAGCAGGAAGAGATATTGTTGGTCAAGCACATACAGGAACTGGTAAAACAGCTGCATTTGGACTTCCAATTTTAAATAATATGAAGGGTAACTCAGGTGTTGAAGCAGTTGTTATTGTTCCAACAAGAGAACTTGCAATGCAAGTTTCAGATGAATTATACAGATTTGGTAAATTCTTAGGAATTAATACAGCTACTGTATACGGTGGACAAGCATATGCTAGACAAATCAAATTAATCGAAAATGCAGGTATTATCGTTGCAACGCCAGGAAGATTTTTAGATCTTTTAAGAGGTGGTAAAATTGATATTAAACCTAATTATGTAATTCTTGATGAAGCAGATGAAATGCTTGATATGGGATTTTTAGATGATATTAAAGAGATTTTTACTTTCCTACCAGCAGAAAGACAAACTTTATTATTCTCAGCAACTATGCCAGTTGCTATTAAAAATTTGGCAAAAACTATTTTAAATAATCCAGAATTTATCACTTTAACAAAAAGTGATGTAACTAATTCAAAAATTACTCAAACTTTTTACGTTGTTGACGAAAGAGAAAGAGATGATGCACTAATTAGATTATACGATTACAAAAACCCAAGTAAATCTATTATTTTCTGTAGAACTAAAAAAGAGGTTGATAGATTATCAACATTTATGGTTTCTCAAGGATTTATGGCAAAAGGTCTGCATGGTGATATGGAGCAAAGACAAAGAGAAGAAGCGATTCGTGCATTTAAAACGTCTAAATTAGAAATCTTAATTGCTACAGATGTAGCTGCAAGGGGACTTGATGTAAATGATGTTTCTCACGTATTTAATTATCATTTACCATTTGATTCTGAGTCTTACGTACATAGAATTGGAAGAACTGGACGTGCTGGAAAAGAAGGAATTGCTGTATCTATTGTAACTCCGCATGAATTTAGAATGTTACAAAAAATTGAAAAAAATATTGGTACAAAATTAGAGGCTAAAATTGTTCCTAATATTGATTCAGTTAAAGAGAAAAAAATAACAGAATTAAAAAATCAAATTAGTGATCAAGAAATCAGTGATTATGCATTAGCATTGGTTGAAGATTTAAAAGAAGAGTTTGATATTTCAACTATTGCATTTAAATTAGCATCTATGATTTCAGCATCAACTCTTGTTCAAGGTAACAATAATATTGGTAAATCTGAATCTGATATTAAAAGACTTATCGAAAACTCAAGTAGATATGACAGCGAAGGAAGATCTGGTGACAGAAATTCAAGAGGTGGTAATAGAGGTGGAAGATTCGGTGGATCAAGAGGTGGTGATTCAAGGGGTGGAAGACCATCAGGAGATAGAGCTCCAAGAGGTGATAGAGGACCTAGACCATCAGGTGATAGACCAACTGGAGACAGACCAGCAGGTGACCGAGCACCAAGAGGTGATAGACCATATGGCGATAGAGCTCCAAGAGGAGACAGACCAGCGGGTGATAGACCAAGTGGTGATAGAACTCCAAGAGGAGACAGACCATCTGGAGACAGAGCACCAAGAGGTGATAGACCAAGCGGTGATAGAGGTTCTAGACCATCAGGTGATAGAAGTAGAAAAAGAGATTAATTCTCTTCTTCTACTAAATTCTTTTTTTTAATTCTTATAAAAATAAAAATTCTCTATATTTTGTAGAGAAACTCCAGAAATAACTTAAGCTTATTTAAAGCTTTGATAAGCAATTTCCCACTATAATACTACTTAATATAAATAACAAAATGGTTACACGAAAGGTTACTCTTGGATTTAAACACAATCAACAAGTTTGATAAAGCGAAGGAAAAAACTCTATCAAGTTTTGCAAAACTTTCTCTGGCACTACTTTTTATGGTAGTTGTATTTTTATGGTCATACACATCAAATGGAGATGTTCCAAACAACACATTTTTAATAATTGGTGCTGTTTTTGGTGCTTATATGGCAATGAATATTGGTGCGAATGATGTTGCAAATAATGTGGGGCCTGCTGTTGGTTCAAAAGCTCTTACAATGTTTTGGGCAATTGTAATTGCAGCAGTATTTGAGGCATTAGGTTCATTTATTGCAGGAGGAGAAGTTGTAAAAACAATTAAAAATGGAATAATCGATCCAGCTTTAATTGCTAATCCTGAAGTTTTTATTTGGGCTATGACAGCTGCTTTATTATCTGCTGCATTATGGTTAAATTTTGCAACTTCGGTTGGCGCTCCTGTATCAACTACTCACTCAATTGTAGGAGCAGTAATGGGAGGAGGAATCGCAGCTGCTGGTTTCTCTATTGTTAATTGGGATACTATGACAGAAATTGTTTCTTCTTGGGTAATTTCTCCTGTATTAGGTGCCGTTGTTGCTGCTGGATTTTTATATTTTATTAAAAAACAGATAATTTACAAAGAGGATAAAATTACAGCTGCTATAAAATTTGTTCCTATTTTAATAGCTATTATGACATGGTCATTTGGTACATATATTATTTTAAAAGGTTTAAAAGAGCTTATAAAACTTGATTTTTACACAGCGGGTTCTATTGCTTTAGTTTTAGCAGTTGTATCATTCTTTTGGTCAAAAAAATTAATTCTAAAAGCTGCTTTAAAGCTTGAAAATAATAGAACTAGTGTTAATAGTCTTTTTACAATCCCTTTAATTTTTTCTGCTGCACTTTTATCTTTTGCCCATGGTGCAAATGACGTTGCAAATGCAATTGGACCATTAGCTGCTATTAATGATGCTATTTTAAATTCTGAAATCTCAAGTAAAGCAAGTATTCCATTTTGGGTTATGGCAGTTGGTGCATTTGGTATTGTTGTAGGACTTATTTTATATGGTCCAAAGTTAATAAAAACAGTTGGTTCAGAAATAACTGAGCTTGACCAAATAAGAGCTTTTTCTATTGCTCTAGCCGCTGCATTTACGGTTATAATTGCTAGTCAATTAGGACTTCCTGTTTCTTCAACTCATATTGCTGTTGGTGGAGTTTTTGGTGTTGGATTTTTAAGAGAGTTTTTAGATGCGACAGAATCAAGATTTGCACAAGAAATTAGAAAAAGATTTAAAAAAGATAAAAAAGAGTTATCTGATTTATTTAATGAATTAGTTATCTTTGAAGCAATTGAAGAAAAATCAAAAGAAGATTATATTAGAATCGTTGATTTATACAAAAAAATTGATGAAAAAGAACATATTGTTAGACTAGAAAAAAAGAATTTTAAAGACTCAAAAAGAACAAAATATGTAAAAAGAGATGCTGTAAGTAAAATTATAGCTGCTTGGATTATAACTGTTCCTGCTGCGGCAATTTTATCTGCTGCAATTTTCTTTATGATAAAAGGTATTATGATTCCATAATTTAACTTTCTATTTTTTTATCCCTTTAATGATAAAATCCCTAAATTTTTATTAGGGATTTATCATCGAAGCAATACTCTCTGTTTTACCTGTTTATTTTTTCATTTTATTAGGATTTACTGCTAAAAAGATTTTTACAAATCAAATAGATGAAAAAAGCCTTGTTTTAATCTCATTATATTTTTTCCAACCAATACTTATCTTTTGGGGTTTAACAAAATCTCCAATAAATTATGAATTTATTGCTTCTCCTTTTGTTTATTTAGTCATCGTATTATTTGTACTTTTTATATTAATTTTAGTTAATAAATTAATTTTTAGAGATAGAACAACTCAATCAATATATTTAGCAACAGCTTTAGTTGGAAATACTGGAAATCTTGGTATACCTCTTGGTATTGCACTTTTTGGAGTGGAATCAGTTCCGTACACAAGTATTATTAATATTGCCAATGTTTTATTTATATATATTTTTTCTGTTTATTTTTTTGCAAGAGAGCAGTTTTTATTAAAAGATTCAATTATATCTATTTTAAAAATACCAGGAATTTGGTTTGCTTTATTGGCTTTATATATAAATTTTCAAGATATTCCTATAAATAAACATATTTCTACTGCTTTAGAAATGGGTGCTTATACTTCAATGGTAATTCAGTTATTGATTTTTGGAATGTATTTATATAGTGTAAAAATCAAAACTATACCTTGGCATTTATCTTTACATATTAGTTTTGTAAAACATATTTTATTACCAGTTATTGGAATTATTATAGTGCTTTATTTTACAAATTTAAACTCATTTGTAGCTTCAATTTTAATTATGGAATTAATGGTTCCTCTTGCTGTTAATAATGTAAATTTGGCAGCTTTATACAACTGTAAACCATCTAATGTAACAGCAACCATTTTAATATCAACAACATTATTCGTTTTTTTACTCTATTTTTATATAGATATAATCAAATATTTTTTTAAGTAGGTTAATATGTGCGGAATTATTGGAACAAATTTTATATCTGATAGGTTTGATAAATCTTTGGAACTTTTACATCATCGTGGTCCAGATTTCCAAAACTCTGTAAAAATTGATAATAAACAATTTGGTCATACTCGACTTGCAATTATTGATTTAGATGAAGAAGCAAATCAACCAATGATTTTCGATGATATTTTACTTGTGTTTAATGGCGAAATTTATAATTATAAAGAATTGATTCACGTGGAACATTTAGAATGTAAAACAAAAAGTGATAGTGAAGTATTAATTCGTCTTTATCAAAAGTATGGATTTGACTTTTTAAATAAACTAAATGGAATGTTTTCTTTCTGTATTTATGACATGAAAAAAGAGTTATATTTTTGCGCACGAGATAGATATGGTAAAAAACCATTTTTTTACTATTTTAAAGATAAAAAATTTATCTTTTCATCATCAATCAAGTCAATACTAAATCTACTTGATTATAAACCAAATCTAAATAAAGTTGCAGTTTCTAAATATATGCAATATTTTGTCTCTTTTGGTGAAGATACATTTTATCAAGACATTTATAAACTTGAATCGGCAACATATATGATTTATGAGCCAAATAAGCCCTTTGAGCTTCAAAAAAAGAAATATTACAAGCTAAACACATATAAAGCAATTAAAGACGAGAAACAAGCTTTAACTGATATTGAGGAGCTTTTAATCAAAAGTGTTGAATATAGACTTAATAGTGATGTTGAAGTGGCTTCACTTTTAAGTGGTGGAATTGATAGTTCACTTATTTCTGCACTTTATACAAAAATCTCAGGGAAAAAAATCAATACTTTTAGTATTGGTTACGATGAACATAAAAATTATTGTGAATTGTCTTATGCACAAATCACAGCAAGTCATATAGGCTCAAATCATAACCCAATTGAAATAAATCAAAAAGAGTATATACGTCATTTTGAACAAACTCTTGATATGCTTGAAGAACCTCATGGAGATAGTGCTGCGATTCCTTTAAATATTATAACAAAAAGAATTCATCAAAGTGGAATAAAAACTGTATTATCAGGTGAAGGAAGTGATGAAATATTTTTAGGTTATGATAACTATGCGAAATTTTTGAAATATTATGAGTTTGAAAAAAGCTTGTCAAATGAACAAAATCTTTTTTTAAATGAGATAGTTGGTGCTTTACAAAATAATACAAAAGAGAGTGAATATTTAAGAAGAATTGTAAAAAAACAAAATCTTTATAACTCTTTTGGAGAAATTTACACAGATATTCAAAGAAAAAGATTATTCAAAAAAGTTCCAACATTTAAAAGTGAAACTGCAAAACAAGATCCAGTTGATTGGATGAGTTATATAGACTTAAAGATTTGGTTAGGCGAAGCACTTTTATCAAAAGTTGATAGAATTTCTATGGGAAATTCTTTGGAAGTTAGAACTCCATTTCTAGATTTTAATTTAGTAGATTATATGTTTAGTGTTGAATTAAAAATAAAAGTGGGAGATACTAATAAATATTTATTAAAAAAGATTGCTTCAAAATATATTCCAAATGAAATCATAAATAGAACTAAAAAAGGTTTTAATTCACCCTTTAATGAATGGCTTAATAAAGAGTATAAAGACTCTATACTTGATGTTATTCTTGATGTAAATAAAGCTACAAATTTGTTTAATGATAGCTACATTTTACATATATTTGAATTAGCTAAATCAAATAAATTTAAACAGCATTTATATTCACTTTTTATATTTTCTTTATGGTATAAAAAAGAGTATCTTTCTTAAGATAAAAGAGTGTAAAATCAATATTAACTAAAATTTAAAAATTATCAAAAGAGAAAAAATATGACAATATTAATACCAGTAGATTCAAAAAATAGACATGAGTGTACGATTTCATCAATAGAAGAAAATAAAGCTTGGGCTTTTATAACTTTAGATGAAGGTAAAATTGCAAAAGTTGAATTTTTTGACAGACGTGAAGATATTTCAGTTTTGATTGATTCAGTTGTAGTAATAAATGATTTGGAATATGTTTGGCCATTTATGGATGAAGGTATTATTGCCTTAGTTGCTCCAAGCCAAAAGAGTATTGATGAAATCGTAGAAGGATTTTTATTTAAAGATTTACACGATTTTTCAATTTAATGAAATTTAATAAAAAAGATTTAGATACTCTTACAAATATTATTGCCTCAAGACGTGATGTAAGAGGCAATAACTTTATAAACAAGAAGATATCAAGAAAAAAACTTGATATTATTCTTAACTCAGCACTTCAAGCTCCATCTGTTGGTTATTCACAGCCTTGGCAGTTTATTATTGTAGATAAAGAAAAACGTGAATTAGTTTATAATCACTTTAAAAAATCATATGATAAAAGTAAAGAAAACTTTGTAGATAAACCCTTATATAACACTTTAAAACTTGAAGGTATAAAAGAATCAAGTATAAATATTGCTGTTTATTATAAAAAACCAACTTCTAATATTTTAGGTCAAACATACATGAAAAGAACAGGTGAATATTCTGTAGTTTGTGCTATTTTAAATATGTGGCTAACAGCTCGGGCTTTAAATATTGGTATGGGATGGGTTTCTATTTTGAAAGCTAAAAAGATAAATAAAATATTTAATATAGAGAAAAATGAGTACAAATTTATAGCATATTTATGTTTTGGATATACAAAAGAGTTTTATAATGAGCCTGAGCTAAAAAAACTAAAATGGAATAATAAAAGAAAACTAAAAGATTGCATTTTTAATTAAGCCCTTTAAAATAAGCCTCTATACATAATATTTTTTTATTTTAATTAGGAGAATATATGAAAAAACTAATCATTAAATTTAGTATCGTTTTTGTTTGTGTTGGCTTTTTGTAAACACTTTACGCAATGAAAAAGTATACAAATTTTCAATGACTACAACTTGGGGTGAAACCACAATAGCTCTTATTGATGCTGCAAACAATATAGCTAAGATGGCAAATGGTAGAATCGTTATTAATGTTGATTCAGGAAATAAATATAAAGCTCCTTTAGGTATTCTTGATATGGTGAAAGGTGGTGAGTATGATATGTGGTCATACATCCTCATATTATTGGAAAGGTAAAGATATAAATACTTTACCTTTTACTTCAATGCTTTTTGGTCTAACTTCACCTGAACAATATTCATGGTTTTACTATGGTGGTGGAATGGAACTTATGAAACATGGTGTTTTATCTTTTCCAGGTGGAAGTACAGGTGTTCATAAAAAAGAAATTAATACTCTTGAGGATTTAAAAGGTCTTAATGCAAAAAACGGATGAACTTGGCCACCAATAACGGAAATACTTGGTCAGATAAAACGGTTTTATTTGGACACTAAAAACGGTAAATACTTGGACACTTTTTTAGATAAACCGTTAAATCAGTTTTATTTAAGTTAAGGAT
>JBGSBO010000035.1:0-18293 GCA_041730535.1 Minisyncoccia bacterium | reverse complement strand
TGTCCACCAACAGTATCATCATCAGTTACAACATCAATTCTTTTTCCGTTGTATGCAAAGTGGTACCAGTATAATAAAATAGAAGAAAATGAACCCATTAATCTATCAATAATATCTTGAGCTTCATTTTTTGGATGTTCTTCTTTTTCTTGATTTAAAGCTCCAAGTACTGAACAACCAGTTCTCATAACATCCATTGGATGACAAGTTTTTGGTAATTGCTCAAGTGCAACTTTAACACCTTGAGGAATATCTCTAAATGATCTAAGTTTAGCTTTATAAGCTGCTAATTCTGCTTTGTTTGGTAATTTTTCATGTACAATTAAATATGCAATTTCTTCAAATTCAGCTTTATCAGCAAATTCTAAAATATCATATCCTCTATAGTGTAGGTCATTTCCACTTTTACCAACTGAACATAAAGCTGTATTTCCAGCAGAAGTTCCAGATAGTGCAACAGATTTTTTTGGTTTAAACGCTGTAGTTGTTTCAGTACTCATATTTTCCCCTTAGTTTAAGTATAATTTTATTTTATATTGGTCTGATAAAGCTAATTACTTAGCTTTACCTTTTGAAAATAATTCATCCATTTTTTGCTCATAAGCATGGTAATTTAACATATCGTATAATTCCATTCTTGTTTGCATAGTATCAAGAACACCTTCTTGAGTACCTTTGTCTTTTAACTCTTGGTAAACAGCAAGTGCCGCTTTATTCATTGCTCTAAATGCTGATAATGGGTAAAGAACCATATCAATCCCAACAGAAGCTAATTCTTCAGTTGTGAACATTGGAGTTGCTCCAAATTCTGTAATATTCGCTAATACTGGAACACTCATTTGGTCTGTAAATTCTTTATATTCTTTTAAAGTGTGAACAGCTTCTGCAAAAATAGCGTCAGCTCCAGCTTCAACATAAGCTTTAGCTCTGTCAATTGCAGCTTGTTGACCTTCGCTTGCGTGTGCATCAGTTCTAGCAATAATATAAAATTCTGGGTCTAATTGCATTTTAGCATCAACAGCAGCTCTGATTCTGTCACACATTTCTTCAGTTGTAACTAATTCTTTATTTGGTCTGTGTCCACATCTTTTTGCAGCAACTTGATCTTCAATATGCATACCTGCAGCACCTGATCTAATAAATTCTTTAACAGTTCTTGCAACATTAAATGCATGTCCCCAACCAGTATCAGCATCAACGATTAATGGAGTATCACAAATAGAAGTGATTCTTCTAACGTCAATACATACGTCTTCGATCATCGTCATACCTAAGTCTGGTAAACCATAAGATGCATTTGCAATTCCTCCACCTGATAGGTAAATTGCTTTATGTCCTACTTTTGTTGCTTGTAATGCTTGATAAGCATTAATAGTTCCTACGATTTGTAAAGGAGACTCTTCTTTCAAGGCTTCTCTAAATTTTTTTCCTGCGCTCATACACATCCTTTAAATTTAAGTTGTAAATCATTATACATAATTTTGACATACTAGGAGTGTATGATAATTGTAAGATAAAATACAATTTTTTTAATAAAACGTATAAAATGTACAATATTTGATTTTATTGAAAAAAATGGTACAATAAGGAAAATATTACTTTAAGGTGTTGTTATGAATTATAAAAATTCAATAGAGAAATTTATAGAGATTTTTAAAAGATCAAATTTGAGTATATCAAAATTCGCTTTACTTATAAATAAGGATAGACGTACGGTTACATCGTGGATTGACAATATTACAGACATAGAACCAAATAAAGATATAAAAGATAAAATTTGCCAAACTTTTAGATATCCTGATTATATTTGGGAAGAGGGTTGTAATGGTGAAGAGTTCTTAAAATCAATTACACAAATACCTCAAAAAGAAGTAAGAATTATTGATGAAGACTATCATGGACGATTAAGATATATAATGGAGCAGGAACAAAATAGAAGATTTGTTATTCAAGCTCAATTTCCAGGACCAATGTATAGGGATTCAGCTGTACAAAAAGTGTACAAAACTTCAACAAGTAATAATGATATTGAAGAGTTGAAACAAAGTAGAATAGATCAGATGCTAAGATATGATTATGATACAACAGAGTGGTATTCAATAAAATCTGTATTGTCTTTTTGTTTTGCAAGTATTGGAAATTTTTATACAAAAGAAGAAAAATTAAAAATTTTAGAATTAATATATGAACTTTTCAATAATAACTATAATAAAAAACTTTTTTTGTTTGACTCTTTTTCAAGAAAAATATATGGAATGGAAACAACATATATTTCAATAAATGTAAAACAAAAAGTACTATTTTTTAAATCACCAATAGAATCAGTATTTATAGAGATTAGAAATAAATCTTTAGTTGAGAGAATGCACAAATATTATTCTTCACCAATTGAAGCACCTTCACATGTGAATTTTTTAGAATCAGTAAAAATTATAAAAATTTTACAAGATGCTTTAAAATATAACAACGATATAAAACAAGCATATGAAACAATAAATAGACAAACAAATTACGGTGAACTTTTTTACAATAATTTAAGTACCGATTTACAAAAGGAAGTAAGTGCACCAAATCCAGGTCAAAGAAGAAATTAGGAGATAAAATGAAAATAGTAATTTTAGATAGAGCAACATTAGGTTTTGATGTTGATATGAGTATTTTTGACTCTTTAGGTGAGGTAATTTCATATGATATTACACTTGAAAATGAGACAATATCTAGGGTAAATGATGCCGATATTATAATCACAAATAAAGTTTTAGTTACAAAAGAGATAATGAACGAAGCTTCAAATCTAAAACTAATTTGCATAAGTGCAACAGGAACAAATAATGTTGATTTAGAGTATGCAAAACAAACAAAAATTTCTGTAAAAAATGTAGCTGGATATTCAAGTTCAAGTGTAGTTCAATTGGCTTTTTCTATGATTTTTCATTTTATACAAAAACTTTCTTATTATAAAAAATATGTGGATGAACAAAACTGGCAAAAATCTCAAATATTTACTCATATTGATAAACCGTTTTTTGAACTAGATGGAAAAAAAGTTGGAATCATAGGACTTGGAGATATTGGTTCAAATTTGGCAAGAAAAGTAAAAGCCTTTGATTGTGAAGTTGTATATTATTCAACAAGTGGAGAAAATAGTAATAATGAATATAAAAGAGTTGAACTAGATGAGTTATTAAGCACTTGTGACATTATAAGTATTCATTGTCCTTTAAATGAAAATACTAAAAATCTTTTAAATTATGAAAATATGAAAAATATAAAAGATGGTGCAATTTTATTAAATCTAGGACGTGGTGGAATTATAAATGAAGCAGATTTAGCAAAAATCATAGATGAAAAAGAGATTTACTGTGGAATTGATGTTGTATTTGTTGAGCCAATTTTAGAATCAAATCCACTTTTAAAAGTAAAAAATAAACAAAGGCTTCTTTTAACACCACATATAGGTTGGGCATCAATAGAAGCTAGAACTAAACTCGTTTCAATGGTAGCTAAAAATATTGAAGAGTTTATTTCCCAAGAAAAAAGTTTATAATTTTTTGAAAAAAAGAGAGTTTCTTTTTTTCAATTTTTTCTTTTATTTCATGAGAAAGTTTTTCTAAATGCTTAGGTTTATAAAGTGATTTACTCATTTTTTATCACCTAAAAAGTTTTGAAGTTCTTTTACTGCTTCTTCATTTTTAATTGCAAATTTGATCTCAATTCTTCTTGAAGCATCTTTATCTTCAACACCATTTTTATCTAAAATTAAATCAGATGAAGATCTCCCACTTGAGTTTACATAAGTGCTTAAAAGATTTTTATCAATAATATTTGAATCATATAAAAACTGCATTACAGCCAATGCTCTTTGTTGTGATAACTGCAAGTTACTTAAATATGAACCATCACTATTTGTGTGACCTTCTATTGTGATGCTTTCGATGAATTTTCTCATTTCTTTATCACCAACTAAAGTGTTTAAATATTTTTTTAGAACTATACTTAACTCTTTTTTTGATTCTTCTTTTAATTTATACTCATTTTGGTCAAATAAAATATTTGAAGAAAACTTTATAGCTCCACTTTTTTCATCAATATTTATAGATTTCCCAAGTTTTTCTCTAAGTTTTGCAATAACATTTAATTTAATACCTGTTAAGTTTTTGATTTTTACTTTTGTAATATCAAATTCTTCAACCATTTTTTGATGAATTTGTGTTTGAACTAAAAGTTTATCAGCTAATAATGCTAACTCTTCATCTTTTAAACTTATGATATTTTGTCTACTTAAAATCTCAGCTGATAGTTTTTCATTTGTATCATTTTGCTCTTTTGTTTTTAAATCAAACTCTAATAATAAAGCTTTTAATTTTTCAATTTCTGCTAAATTTAAACTAATACTTTTTGTTTTTTCATCAAGTGAAATATTTGCATCATTTAGTTTTGTTTTTGTTTCTTCATAAATATTTCTAGCTTGTGCTAACTCATAAAATAGTTGAGCTTTTTCATCTTGAATTTTTTTTAGAGCACTATTTTTATTTAATATTTCTTCTTGACTTAATGTTAACGCTTGTTTCTCTTTTTCTAAATTATTTTGAGTATAAAGATATTTTATTACGATAGCTCCAATTACTAAAATAAATACAAAAAGCAAACCAGCCATTAAGTCAGCGTATGAAATCCAAAAGTTCTCTTCATTTTTTTGTTCGTTGTTATACATTATTTACTACTTTGATAATTTTTTGAATTCAGTTAAATCTTCTATAATTTTCGTAGTTTGATTATCAATTGATTCCAAAGAGTGATTTAATTTATCTGTTATTTTAACATCATAATCATCAAGTTCTTTTTTAAATTTCCATTCAATTTTTTCCATGTCACTTTTCATAGTTTCAATACTTTTTACAATGTTCATGTAAATTGCTTTTAAATTATCAGAGCTTAAATTATGTAAATGTTCATTTAATATTCCAACATTATTATTTAAAAGTTCAGTATTTAAAGCGTATAAATCTTTTTGTTTTTCAAAACTTTTAATTGTTGTATTCATATTTAAAGTAACATCTCTTAACATAACAGATAAACTTTCATTATTATCAATATTCTCACTGATTTTAGTAGAAAGTAATAACTCTTTTTTTAGAATATCTTCAAGTAATTCAACCCTTTTTTCTATTAAAGTACTGATATTATCCATCATATTGCTAGATGTAATTTTTTCAAATACATCACTCATTTTTGCAAAGTTATCTAAATTACTTTTTATATGAATTGATTCAATATCAACTCTTGTCCAGAAAAATGATTTTGTATTTTCTTTGATAATATAAGTATCATGTTCAAATCTACTCATTCCAATTTTTTCAAAAAAAGTCCACCAAATTGATAAAAAGATACCAAAAATAGAAACATAAAATGCAGTTCCAACTCCACCTAAAAGTACAGTAATTTCTTTTTCTAAAGCATTTGAAGTTCCAGAAGAAAAATCAGGCATAGAAAATGCAATTGATATAAAAGTTCCTAAAATACCAAGTGTTGGGAAAATTCCTGAGGCAATTGAAGAAAAATTTGTATTTCTAATATTACTTGTATAATCTTTTAAGAAATCATCAGCACTTCCATTTGCTTTTGTAATATCACCAATTGTTAATAAATTATTATTAATGTAATCTTTTAAATTAAAAAATAGTTCTTGATATTGTGTTTTGAATTTGCATGAAACATAATATGCATTATGTCTTACGAAAAATAGGTAAATTAAATAGATAAATCCTATTAAAATCACACTGTGAATTTCAACTCTTAGTGGAAAATATTCTAAATAACACAAAATAATTATTGCAAATAATATACTCGGTATTGTTAATAAAGTAAATATTCTCGATGCGGGTTTACACGTGGTATAAAATCTTGAATTTAAATCAATAAAATCGTCATCAGTTAACATAAACATTCCTTATAATGTTGGATAATTTTAATTGGAAGTTTAGCATATTTATTATTTTAAGATATAAAATTTGAATATTATTTAAAATATTGCAGAAGATTTTACCAGCTTAAAGAATTAAAAGATAAAATAGCAAAATATTTTGGAGAAAATGAAATAAATTATGATAAAAAAACTTTTAACTTTATTCTTGCTATGTTCTAGTTCCCTTGTTTATGCTTCCGCACAAAAGTATACAATTTCAATTTGTATGACTTTGAGTTTGGAAAATGCACTTATTTGTAAAAAAAGAGTCTTTGATAATATGGATGGGAATGTTTTTATTGTAAAAGAAAAAGATGGAAGATATTATACATATCTTGATGTTTATGAGAATAAAAATGATGCGAAAAATATTATAAATAATGCCTCTGCTTATGTAAAACAGCAAAAACCTTATGTAAAAGCTATAGATGAAAATATAATTGCCCTTTATTCTAAAAAAGAATTATATATAGATTTAAATAATTTGAAAAAAGAAAAGAAAATAGAGGAGATTTATATAAAAAAAGATGAAATCAAAAATAATGAAGAGAAAATAGATGATAAAAAAGAAGAGCTTAAACTTGCATCTTTAACTCCAAAAATAGAAGACTTAAAAATAGTATCATCTTATCCTTTTTATGAAGGTCAAAAATTAGCCGATAATGATTCTTATGAAAATGCAAATGAAACAAAAGAAGAAGAGTTGAAAAAGATTGAAGAATTAAAACAAGTAAGTATGGATGAATTTGATAAAGCAGATGATGAAAAACAAGAAGAGTTAAAAGTTGAAACTAAGATTATTCAAATTTATGAGAAAAAAGAAGAAAAAAGTCAAAAAGTTGAAGAAGTAAAAAAGATTGAAAAAAAGATTGTCGAAGTAGTGATGAACAAAAGCGAAGAAGATTCAAGTATTTCAAATTATGAAGAAATAATAATCCAAGTTGATGCAAATACAAATCTAATGACAATAAATGCAAAAATAAATAATGAATTAAAGCAGATAAAACAATATAAAGTATCAACAGCAAAAAAAGATGTAAAAAGACCATTTGGTGATGGAAAGATTTCTAAAATATCTTTAAATCCTATTTGGTATCCAACAGCTGATACTTTAAAAAGTTTTAAAAAAAGAGGAATAAATCTTCCCTCAGTTGTTCCTCTAGGACATAAATACAACTACATGGGAGCTGCAAAAATAAATCTAACACATAGAGTAAATGGAAAAGATACATTTAGAATCCATGGAACCTTAAGTGAAAGTACAATTGGAACAAACGAATCAGCAGGTTGTATTCGAATGAAAAATAGTGATGTTATTCAATTGGCATCGTTATTAAATGATTTTTCACAATTAAAAAGTTTGAATGATGTTAAGGTTGTTTTGAAATAATAAATAGTTTATAAAAAGGCCCATATGAATAATCCAAGGGAAAAGTTACTTGACGTTGCATTTAATGAAATTTATCATTGTGGATATAATGCAACATCTATTGATAAAATCTTAAAACAAGCTTCTATGAATAAAGGCTCAATGTATCATTTTTTTAAATCAAAAAAAGAGTTGGGTTTAGCTGTTATAAATGAAAAAGTTAACTTTTATATAGAAGATAAATATAGCGTTTTATTAAAATATGAAGAAAATATTTGTGAAGAACTTCTAAAATTAATTAAAAATAGAAACAATTTTGATTTTACTTGCGGTTGTAAATTAAATAATCTTATGCAGGAGTTATCTCCTATTGATGAAGATTTTAAAGTAGCTTTAGAAAAAGTATATTTAAGATTTGAAAATATTATTGAAGAAGTTTTGATTAAAGCTGTAAAAAAAAGCGAAATTAAACACAATGATACAAAAGCACTTTCAATGTATGTAGTAGCATCTATAGAAGGATGTTTAGGAACTGCAAAAAAATCACAAGATGGAGATATTTTTCAAACTTGTATTTCTCAATTAGAACTATTTTTAAACTCTCTTAAATAAATTATAAATTTCTTTTTTAATCTTGACTAATTAGTCAAGATTTTGTTATAGTTTTAGTTGACTGAGTAGTCAATAAAATAAAGGAGTCTAAAATGCCTTATATCCAAAAATCAATATTACCTTTTGGTTTTATGTTTTTATATGGAAGTGGATTTATATTTACCCAATATGGACTAGAAAATTCAACACCAATGGCTTTTTTAGGCATTAGGTTTTTTATTGCTTTTTGTATTTTGTGTTTAATCGCATATTTTTTTAAAATGCCATTTCCAAAAAATAAAAAAGAGTTCTTTCATATTTTTATTGCTGGAATTTTGACTGTTGGTACATTTTCCATAGGAGTTTTTTTATCTATTAGTTATGGAATTTCAGGAGCTATAAATGCTTTAATCATCTCTTTACAACCAATAATTGTTACGGTTTTAGCATTAATTTTTTTGAAAGAAAAAATCACTATTAGAGTTTGGGCTGGTTTAGTATTGGGTTTTGTAGGAGTATTTTTTGTAGTTATTTCAAAATTAAATATGCAAGATTTATCAATTCTTGGGATTTTTTGTTCACTTGTGGCTTTAGCAGGACTTAGTTTTGGAAGTTTATATCAAAAAAAATACTGCTCAAATATGAATCTTTTTTCAGGTGGAGCAATACAAACTTTTAGCTCAACAATTTTGGTTTTACCTTTTTTATTTTTTGAAGAGATTAAAATAAATTGGAATTTGGAATTTTGTATGGCACTATTTTATATGGCAATTGGAGTGAGTATCGTAGCTTTATCTTTATTATATATCATGATAAAAAATGGTGAAGTTTCTAAGGTATCTTCAATTTTTTATTTGGTTCCTGTAAGTGCCGCTTTAGTTTCTTATTTTTTATTGCATGAGAAGATGGAGTTGAGTGTTTTAATAGGAATTATTACAGTAATTATTGCAATAAGTTTAATTAATAAAAAACAGAAAAATGAGTAAAGTTATTTTTTAATATTTGACTTAAAATACATTTAGAATCCATGCTAATTTAAGTGAAAGTTGGATGTATTAAAATTTTAACTCATATTATGAAAGTTATATTAAATTAAGAGTAGAATGAGATACCAAAATATAAAGGATAAGATTATGCAAAGTGTAATAAAAGTGATTAAGTTAGGTTTAGTAGTTGCTGGTTCTTTGTCAGTTATGACAAGTGTTGTTTCTGCTGAAGATTTACCAAATCGAGGTCCAATAGAGTTTTCATCTTATGATACAAATAAAGATGGGTTTGTAAGTGAAAAAGAGTTTAATGATTTAAGATTAAAACGAATGGAACAAAAAGCTACTTCTGGAATGCCTATGAAAAATGCAGGAAATGCGGCAGATTTTAGTGCGTTTGATACAAATAAAGATGGCAAACTAACAGAAATTGAGTTGTTAAAAGGTCAAAATAAACAAATGCAAAATAACCAAAAAAATATGGGTATGGGGCAAGGTATGGGACAACAAGCCAATATGCCTACTTTTGAAAGTTTTGATTTAAATAAAGATGGAATGATTAATTCTAAAGAGATGGAAGAGGCTAGACAAAAGAGAATGGAAGAGAAAGCATCTGAAGGTAAAATGATGAAAAATATTGGTAATCAACCAACATTTTCAGACATAGATACAAATAAAGATGGAAATATTAGTAAAGAAGAATTCCAAGCTCACCTATCTAGCTGTAAACAGTAATTTTACTGGAGGGTGTTTTATTGCACCCTCAATATTTACTGCGAGTTTTTTATTTATAATTTACACATTCCATTATTCAATCTATGCTAAAATCCCAAATGAGTAAAAAATACCAAATACTAAAAGATATTTTCGGACACGATAAATTTAGAAGCTTCCAAGAAGAGGTTGTTGATACGATTCTTGCTAAACAAGATGTTTTGACGATTTTGCCAACAGGTGGTGGGAAATCACTTTGTTATCAACTTCCTACACTTCTTATGACTGGAACTACTGTTGTAATTTCTCCACTTATTGCACTTATGCAAGACCAGATAAAAGCCCTTAATGATTTGAATATTAGTGCTGAAATGATAAGTTCTGCTACTTCAAATGATGAAAATAGTTTCACTTTACAAAAGCTTTTAAATGGTGAGTTGAAATTTATTTATGTTGCACCTGAAAGATTTACTTCAAATGAGTTTGTTTCAGTTTTACAACGAATAAATATAAACTATTTTGTAATTGATGAAGCGCACTGTGTAAGTGCATGGGGACATGAGTTTAGGGCTGAATATCGAAATCTTGATAGATTAAAAAGATTTTTCCCAAATACATCAATTTGCGCATTTACAGCAACTGCCACAAAAAAAGTTGAAGCTGATATATCTCAAAGTTTGAATCTCCAAAATCCAAGACATTTTCGTGCAAAAACTGTAAGAGATAATCTTGATATAAAAGTTGAACCACGAATATCAAATGGAAAAACTCAAATTTTAAACTTCCTAAAAACACATAAAGGTTTATGTGGAATTATCTATACTTTTACAAGAAAAGAAGCAGAAGCAACAGCCGAGTTCCTAAGTGAAAGTGGATATAGCGCAAAAGCCTATCATGCGGGACTTAGTAATGATAGAAAAAATGAAGTTTTTAATGATTTTGTATATGAGAAAATAGATATTGTAGTTGCAACTATCGCTTTTGGAATGGGAATTGATAAATCAAATATTCGTTTTGTAATTCACACATCTTTGCCTAAAACTCTTGAAAATTACTATCAAGAGATAGGTCGAGCAGGGCGTGATGGCGAAATGTCTTATGTTTATATGCTTTATTCAAAATCTGATGAGGTAAAAAGAAAAATCCAAATCGAAGAAGCTATCGATGATGGTTATAAACAAACAGGGCTTGATAAATTGGAGTTTATGTATAGATATTGTGTGAGTAATAATTGTCGTCATAAGATGATTGCTGGATATTTTGAAGATGAAATAGAAGCTTGTAAAACTTTGTGTGATAACTGTACAAAAGGTGAAGTGGAGCAGGTTGATGTGAGTGTTGATGCCCAAAAACTTCTGAGTGCAATTTATCGAACAGAACAAAGATTTGGATTAAATCATATTATTGATATTTTAAGAGGTTCAAAAAATCAAAAACTTTTAGAGTTTGGACATGATAAATTAAGTGTTTATAATTTGGGTGCGGATAAAAGTAAAAATGAATGGATAGCAATTGCAGATAAACTAATCGATATTCAGGCTTTGATTTTAGGGGAATTTAGAGTTTTAAAAATTTCAAATTTAGGCTTAGAGATTTTAAAAGGCAAAGAAAAACTTTTAATTGATAGTGATAAATTAGGAATTGCTTCAAAAGTTCAAGAAGAAGAAACAGAACTAAGTTTTGATGAGTTAGTTTATGAAAGATTTAGAACTTTGCGAAGAGAGATTGCTCTTGAAAATGAAGTTCCAGCTTATGTGATTTTTGGGGATAAAACTTTAAAAGAGTTTGCAAATAAACTACCAATTTCAAAAGAGCAAATGTTAGAGATAAATGGAGTTGGACTTGTAAAATATGAAAAATATGGAGAGATTTTTTTAAATTTATCTAAAGAGATAAAAGAAGAGTTTTCTGAAAAACTTGAACAAAAAGTATCACTAAAAAAACTAACAAAAACATATTTAGAAACTTATGATTTGATTCAAGAGGGCAAAAGTGTAGAAGAAATATCTCAAATTAGAGATTTAGGATTAACTTCAGTTTTGAGTCACATTACAGTTTTAGCTGAACATAAAAAAATCTCAAAAGAGAAAAAAGAAGAACTTTTAAAACCTTTGGAAGTTCCAAAAAATATAGCTAATTGGATAGAAGAAGGCTTAAAACTTGATAGTTTTAAAGAGTTAAGACAATATCTGTATTTGTATGAATATTTGAAAAAAGAGTAGTTGTTTAGGGTAAAGAAAGATACAGTAGAAAGTTAATTCTACTGTATTATTAGATTATTTTAAATTTTGTTTAGCAAAATTTCTTACTTGCTCATTACTATCTTTTGAAAGAACTTCTAAAACATTTGAAGAGGTTTGAGGGTCTTTTGCAATTGTAGTTCTTACATTTAAAGACGCTTTATTTACTAAATATTCTTCTGTTAAGTTGCTAAATTTATCTCCTGCGAATGCAGTGTTTAGTAACACCATTGATAACGATAATATTGTGAAAATTTTTTTCATTTTAATTCCTTTTTTATAAATTGTAAGGAAGTATATATAAATAAGACAATTTTTGTCTTGATTTAAATCAATTAAATAGGATAATTTATATCCTATTTAAAGAATGTGTTTAAAAGCCTGATAACTTGGCATTATTGAGAGTGGATTTTTAATTGATATTAATCATTGATAGATAAATTAGAATTAATTATACTTAATCTTATTTATTAAAGAGGCTATATGAAAAAAATTTATGGAACTTTGATTTTCTTTTTTTATTAAGTATCCAGTAATTATATATTTACTGCTAGCTTATTTTTATTTGGAAGTACAAAGTAGTTTGATTATGAATGTACTAGGATTTATTTCATTAATACTTATTTTAAAAGATTTATTTTTTCCATATAAAAAACCTGATAATTGCGCAGGACTTAAAAAATGATATAGTTAAGAATCAATATCCTAAATAATATTTGTGAGTTTTATTTTTATTCATCACTGAACCATTTTTTATTATAATCTTTTAAGGAATCAGGATAGTGTCTATGTTTTGGAATATTATTTACAATTATTGCGATTGCTAATAATATAAAAGCTCCAGAAGTTACAGGAACTAATACATATAAAAAACCTAAATCATGGATTTGATTACTTCCAATTACTGCAATTAAAGCAGTTGCACCACCTGGTGGATGTAAAGTAAGGGTGAGTTGCATACATAATATTGAAGTTGCAACAGCAAATGCTGAGCAAAATAGTATATTTCCTGAAAAAAGTTTGAAAGAAATAACGCCTATAATAGCTGATAATATATGTCCTCCAACTAGATTCCTAGGTTGAGCCAAGGGAGAGTTTACGGCTCCATAAACTAAGACAGCACTAGCTCCAAATGAACCTATAACTAAAGTTAAATCCTTGTCATCTAAGAAGTCTTGATGGAAATATGATATAGCTAAGATACCTAAAAATGAACCAATCCACGACCATATAATATTTGATTTTTCTAATGGTTCAGAATTTATTTTTTTGAATTGTTTAAAGAATGTTTTCATGGTATAACTTTAATTTTTTAATTGAAAATCATGTTATCTGAAAGTAAAAAAAAGAAGTATGATTTAGGTCAATTGATATATTATAAGAGAGAAATCTCTTATAATATATTTAATTGGTGAGCTAAGTCAGCGGCGATTCTTTCATAGTTTCTAACAGCTAAAAGTCTTTTTTGACCATTAAGTCCAACAAGGGCAACTTCATCTTTTGATAGTTTGATTATTTGTTGTATTTTTTCTCTTATTGATTCTTCTGTAAAATTACTAAACCAAGCACTATTATTATCTTCAAAAATTGATGCATTATTTTCATTATTACTCATAATACAAGGAACAGCACTTGAATAATAATCTAATATTTTTATAGGAGTTGAGCTATTAAATAGTGCAATATCAGGAAGTACAGATAATCCCACATCAGCTAACGCAATTAACTTTAATAAATCTTCTCTTGTTTTTGCATTACAAATTTCAATATTTTTTTTCAAATCTGGAAACTTTGATAACATATCATCCAAATATTCAGGGTCTTTTGTAGAAATCATTAGTTTATAATTATCACTTGGAATACTACTAAAAGCTTCCAATACAGTTTCAAACTCTCTTAATTTATCAAGTGTTCCTGCATAAAAAAATCTTTTTTCACTTCCTTCATGTTGGATATTTTGATGTAAAACATCAGGGTCAATTGCCGATGGAATTACGAAAGTTCTTGTTTTTACATCTTTGAAATAATCATTTTTCATTTGAAATGAAGTTGGAAGGAAAATATCACATTCATTAATCATCGAAATTTCACTAAATGTTTGAATTTTGTTATTTATAATATCAAAAAAACTTTTTTTATTGTTTGCTTCGTCTGTTTGAAGTTTTGCGATTCTTTTTGGAAATGATAATCTAAATCCAACTTTATAGTTGTATTTGATTTTCTTTTTAAGAACATCTTTTAGTAAAGCAGTGTTATTTCTTACAACAACAAAAGCATAATCTTTTATATTTATATCTTTTTTATCAAGTTCTTCTAGTAAATTTGAACTAAACTTTTCAGGTACGATTATTCTCCCGTCATCTTTTATCTCTATATCTGTTTTAAATTTAGAGAAAAATATTGTATTTATCTCAAAATGTCTATTTAAATATTTTTGGAATAAAGGGCCTATGAAACTGTGGTCTGTATATTCATCTTGGTCTGTTACATATAAAAACTTACTCATTTGTTTACTCCTAAATTTTGCTAATAAATTTTAGCATTTAAAAGTCGCAAGAAAAGAGCATTAATAAAAATTAATATAATTTACCAATTAAATCTACATGAGTTAAATAAACTCTTAAATCAAATTCAACTTGATGATAAGAAGGCATAACAAAAGTGCAAAGATTATAAAAAGCTTTGTCATGCTCTTTTTCTTTGAAATGTGAGAGTTCATGAACAACAATCATTTGTAAAAATTCTTCGGGCATATTTTTAAATACAGATGCAACTCTGATTTCATTTTTTGATTTTAGTTTGCCACCTTGAACTCTGGAAACTATTGAGTGCATTCCTAGAGCATTATTGATTACATTTATTTTTCCATCGTACATTACTTTTGAAACTTGATATTTTTTGAAGTATTCATTTTTGAAATCCATCACATAAGAGTACAAAGTTTTATCATTTGTAAAGCTGTGAGCGTTCGGATATTTTGTTTTTATATACGATGATAGTTTTTCTTTTTCTATTAGAACTTTGATTTTATCTTGTAAATCTTTTGGGTAGTGGTTGATATATTTCATGGGCGAATTATAACTTATTGTGTTGTAATGCTTCCTTTAGCTCAATATTTCCAATGGATTTGGTCTATTATTTCGTATTATTTGAGCAACTCTATATTCTCTTTCTTTTTTTATAGAGTTATAGTTTCCCAAAATATCTTCATGCCAAGATAATACTTTTTCATAGGTTTTACTTGCTAATGCAGAAACACCATCATCTAAAATATCTTTTAAATATTTTATTTTATCTTTTAAATATTTTTCTATATCATTTTCTTTAATTTTTGAAAAACCAAAGGTTTTTCCTTCATCATCAATTTTTTCATACCATGCAACAACCGACTGAATACCAAAAGAACCAGTTATTGCAGCCATAAAAAGTACAGTCTCTTTTTCATCTTTTAAGGTTTTTAATTTTTCAAAAATAGCTTTATTAAAATCTTCATTATCACTTATTAAAGAAGTTGCCATAAAACTACTTACTCTGTAGTTAGAACGAATTAATGAAGCATCATAAACATTGCCCTTTTCATCTTCTTCGATTATAAGCTCTTTGAGTTTTTTTACTTCTTCGTAGGAAAGAGATAAAATCTCTTCTTCTGAAATATACCTATCTTCAACAATAGAAAAGATTTTATTTCCTTCTATTTCATTGAAAGAAACTTCTACTTTAGATACAAGCTTATCAAAATCATCTATTTTTATTAAATCAACACTGGATGTTCCTGACAACTCTTTTGCACTTATATTTTTAACATTTAAAGTTGAGATTAGAATATTGTTTTTATCCATGACTTTTTAGCTCATTTTTAACATTAATCTTAATCTATCATACTCTTCATTATCATCAGAATCTTGTTTTCTATTATTAGAACTATTTTTTATCTCTTGAAGCATATTTGTAATATTACTGATTGTAGTATCAAAATCAGAACTTGGATTTGATGATGAAGTCGTATTCTCAGATGCTTTTTTTATCACTTGTCCCGTTATATTTTTTTTAGCTTCTAATATCTCCATTTCTAGTTGTTTAAGAGCAGCTTCAATATCTTTTATACTTATGTCTTTACCTGATTCTTTATCTTCTTTCATTTTTAGAATCTCTTTTAATCTCTCTTCAAATGCCTTTAATTCGCCAACAGTAAAACCTGTTCTAAGGAGTGAAATAATATCTTCATAAAGACTTTGAGTTGAGCTTTTAACAACTATTTCTTTTTCTTCCATTTTTGGAGTTGTAGTTTTATTTATTGATTTTGTAGAAGAAATTAAATTTTCAAAATCGTCACTTTTTGCTTTTTCAATACTTGAAGTTTTTTCTGAATTATCATAATTTTCAATGTTTGTTAAAGATGATATATACACTTAAATCTCCTCTTTTATAATCTCTAAATCTTTGATTTTTCCTAAATATTGCTCTTTTCTTGAAGTTACAAAGTTGATTCTATCTTCATTTATTTCTAGATATTGCTCTTTTGAGTATTTTACAATTTTAAATAAGTAGTTTCTTTTTGATGTTAAAAAATCTTCGATTTTTTCAAACCCAAAATTTGCTTTTAGTTTTGCAACAATTTCATCTTCTCTTGGGTGTGAAATAGAGAATCTTGATGGTTCTTTTTTATATAATTCTTCTGATTCCAAAATTTGTTGTTCAAAATGTCCAATTGTTGCTTGTGTTGTTTGGATATAAGAGTACGATAATGCACCATTAAAATAAGCAAATTTCTTTCTTAAAGCGGAAATATTTTCTAAAATAGCTCTATGATATGTTCTTAATACATTTTCATAAACTTTTGCAGCAAAGTGTCTTGTATTTGAAAATTCTAAATCTGATGCAATTTCTCTGTGTTTTCTAATAAGTTCATAAGGTTCTTGCCATTTTGTTACTTCATTTTTAATGATTCTATAAGCATCTCTAAATGATTCATCTGTGTTTAGTTCAATGTTCTTAAGCAGTTTAATTGACCTTTTAAACATTTTATCAATAGTTTGATCATCATAAAATAGACTCTTATAAATAGCATCTGAATCTATCCAAAATGTTTCATATTCAAATTTCTCAATTTTCCCACCTAAAAAACTTTTTGATTCTTCAAATCTGAAGGATTTTTTTCTTTTTATGTTTTTGTATGTTTCATGGGCAATTTTTTCCATGATTGCTTCAAGTGAATTATAAATATTGTATAACTCTTTAGAGTATTTTTTATGAATATTTTCAAAATGTTCAATTAGACTATTTTCACAACCTTTTAAAACATCAATTAAAGCATCATAAATTTTTGTGATAGTTTCATACTCTTTGATTAAAATATCACAAATACCTTTTAAATCTTTTTTAATTGCAAACTCTTTAGATTCAGCTGCTTGTGGTCTTATTGTATTTTCTATAAACTCTAAAACTTCATTGATATTTGAATCTTTTAGAAGTTTCATATCATCTGTCATGTCTTTTGAGTTAATTTCATCAACTTTTTTGTGAAAGGCTTCAAATGAGTCTTTAAAAAAATCCAAAGATGAAATACCCATATTTTTATTTAGTTCTTTTTTAAATTCTTTTGTAATGGCATCAAATGAATCATCTAATAAAACTCTTTTTTGACTAGCTCTTGATTCAAGGGCCATTTTTGCAGAAATAGGAGTAACTTGAGCAAAATATTTCCCAAACTTCTCTTTTACGTAATTTGTAGTTGTTTCAACTTGATCAGGAGTTAACTTATCTTTTTGATTTAAAACACATAAAGATTTATTTTTAAAGTGTTGCATATACTCTTCTAAAACTTCAGCTTCTGAAAGTTTCCCTGCATTATCAATAAGGGTAAGCCAAATAATTCCACCAACATCTCTTAGAACTTTTCTTGTGGTATCTGTATCACTTTGCGATTGAGAGTTAAGTCCTGGTGTGTCTACAAATGAAATATCTTTTAAAATATCCATTGGTGCATAAAGTGTAAGATATTTTATATCTTGCATCTCATGTTCTCTTTGGTCAGTGAAATCTGCAATACTTTCGATTGGAGCAAACTCTTGAGCACCTGAATAATAAGTAATTTTTAGTTTATACTCATCTCCATAATTTATGAAATTTACTTTTGATGTAACTGGTGTAATACCTGTTGGAAGAATATTTCTTGAAAGTAATGCATTTAAAAAAGTAGATTTTCCAGAAGAAAATTGTCCAGTAATCGCAACTTCCATCGGGTATCTTGACCGTCTAAGTTGTTTATTTAAAATACCAACAAGTTGATTTGATGGTAAAAATCTTTCATCAAGTAATTTTGCTTGGATTTTTTTTATGTCTCCAACTAAACCTTCTTCATAAATAACTTCATGAACAATATATGTTTCTTTGTATTCGTTTACAAAGCTTTTTAGGATATTTAAATT
>JBGSBO010000034.1:0-19153 GCA_041730535.1 Minisyncoccia bacterium | reverse complement strand
CAATCCTTGCAAAAATCAAAGACAAACTAGGTGATGCTGTTAAAGATGTAAAAGTAACAAACAGATTAAGCGAATCTCCATCTTGTGTAGTAAAAGATGTAGCTGACGCACAAATGGCTCAAATGATGCAAATGATGAGAGTAATGGGGCAAGAAATGCCAGAATCTGCTCCAATTTTAGAAATCAATCCAGAGCATGAAATCGTAAAAAAATTAAACGGTTGTGCAGATGAATCAACAATCGAAGATGTATCATGGATTTTATTAGACCAAGCAAAACTAAGTGAAGGTATGGAAATCACTGATACAGTTGCATTTGCGAAAAGATTATCAAGAATAACTGCTAAAGCTTTATAATATAAAAGAACCATTTGCACGCAATATTTTGCGTTGCAAATGTTTTTTTTCTTTTTATATGCAAATTTTATATATAAAAATATTCTTCTTTTGATACAATATTAAAAAATAATATAAAGAAAGATAATATGGGATTTATGATTAATATTTTAAAATCACTTTTTAAAACTCTTAAAAAATTATCAAGACCACATTTTAGTTTAGAAGAAAACGAACTGAAATTTAAAATAGATTCTGATAATTTTTATTTATTCCCCATATCAAATATCGAAACAAAAACTAGGCATGACCCTTATGTTTTAGATGCTTTTACCATGACGGCTAATAATATATATTTAGAGTATATTCATACAGATACTTCGACTTCTTGGAATGGTCAGGCATTTTCTTTTTTTATAAATTTATTAAAATATGATTTAAAAATTAAATCCATGGATTTATTAGAAAAAAAAGAGTTTCCTTTTTATGAGTTTTTAACTTATAAGATAAATAATAGTTATATATTGAATTTTATTTATATTTATGAGCTAAATAAAGAGGTTTTTATAGTTGATTTAAAAGCTGAACTTTATGAAAAACTTTTACAACATTTTGAAAAAGATTATAAATATGAGTTTGAAATAAATAAAAAATTAGATTTAAACTTAAATACAAGCATTGTAAAAAACAATGCTATTTATGGTTATTTTAGAACTTCAAATGGATAAACTAAGATTAAATCTTAGTTTATTTTCCAAATACTTGTTTTAATATTGAAGTTGTTTGTTCCACAGGATTTGCTCTAATTGCTGCTTCTTTTTGTCCAATGATAGTAAATAATCCATCAATTGTTTTTGTTGTAATATAGCTATCTAGGCTTTCATCGGAACTTGTTGGAATATATGAATCTACACCAAAGTTTTTAGCCATACTCATAATACCACTATTTTCAACTAAACCTTTTGCACTTGATTTATAAACATTATTTATAGTGTCATAATATGAAGCTACATTATTTTCTTTCATTGTTTCTTGAACAATTGGAGATATTAATTTTTTTAGTGAATCAGTTGTATTTGCCTTGAAGTAATTAGTTGCCGCTTCATTTCCACCTGACAATATTCCTTGCGCATCAGCAAGTGACATTTTATCAATTGCATTCATAAAAATCTCTGCTGTTTGTGGAGCTGCTTTTGATGCTGCTGTATTCATTGAATTAATTAAATCATCAGCCATCTTATTTCCTCCAGCACTTCTAAGAAGAGTTTCTGCTTTTGCCAAATTATCAGGTAATGGTATTTTTACAGCTGTATTATTTAAATATCCATTATTTGTTCCTAATTGTGTTACAGCAAAATTTACACCTGTTTTTAAAGCTTCTTTTAATCCATTTGAAACCGTTGAATCACTTATATTTGAATTTGTATTTGACTGTGTAGAAGCAACCGTGGCAGTTGTTTTTTGAGTAGTTGTAGTTGTTTGCTCTTGTGTAACATTATCAACTACACTTTTTGCAATTGAACCTAAGTCAAAGGCAAATGTAAATGTTGTAGTTAAAATTAAAGTTGATGCTATTATTGATTTTTTCATGATTTTCCTTATTAATATTCTAAATTTTTTACTTTTACATTATATAATAGCCAATATGTAAAAATTGTGAAAAAGGATAAGTTATCGAACTAATTAATGAAATCTGTACTTTTATTTATTATTTTAAAAATAAAGTAATAGAATCAGACGAGATTGCTAGTAAACATGAAAAGCAAATATCTATTTTTGCAGAAAACTTAAAAGAATTGAATTTTCATATTGAGTATGAAGAGAATTTTTTAACTATTTTGGGATATTCATATAGGCTTGAAGATATAAAACAACGGTTGTTTTTTACTTTTTCTGAAGCTGTTTATGCTGTTGATTTAGACAAGCTTATGAAAAATGAAGACTCTTTAAAACTTAATTGTATTGTTTATATTTTGGTTTTAGATGTTTTAATAAAAGAATACAACACCAAACTAATTGATGAAAATTTAAAAGAAAAAGCCTTGGTGGTTTATAAAAAACTTGAAGAAAGAAAATCAAAAGAGAATTCTAAATATCATATTTATCAGTATTAAATAGATAATTTTAAAAAATTAGGCCCAAAACAATTAATAAAAGTTATTTTATTAATTGTTTTATCTCTTTCTCTATAAGTTCTATGTCATCTGTTAATGTGATAATATTTAAATCTTTTTCATCTATCATATTTTCTTTGTATAATGATTTTTTTATAAATTCTATTAAATATTTCCAATAATCACATCCAACTAAATAAATTTTAAAACCATTTAATTTCCCCGTTTGAGTAAGTGTTAAAACTTCAAACATCTCATCTAAAGTTCCAAATCCACCAGGAAATATTACACAAGCTTTTGAGTATTTTACTAACATATATTTTCTTGAAAAAAAGTAGTTAAATGTTGTACTTTTTGTTGTATATTCATTTTTTGTTTTTTCATTTGGTAAATATATATTAAGTCCAATTGATTCAGCACATTTTGCTTCAAAAGCACCTTTATTAGCAGCTTTCATAATTCCCTCACCACCACCTGTAATAATATTTATATTATTTTTTGAAAGGCTAAATGCTAATTTTTCAGCAAGAATTGCATATTTATCTGTTTCTGGTGTTCTGGCACTTCCAAAGATAGTTACGTTATTTTCTAAACATTGTAAAAGTTCTTTTCCATTATTAAAATCAAAAGCAATTTTTTCTTTACAAATAATTTTTTCTTTTTTCATTATTCTCTCTTTTATAGTAATTGTAAATTGATTGTTCTCATATTATTAAATAACTTAAAGATTAATATATCTCATCAAATAATATAAAACTCACTTTAATCTCACTAGAATTAGATACAGTAGATTTTTATAGGAGTAGCTTTGTTTTCAGAAAAAAATATACCAAAATTTATCATATTAACACCAATAATTACCGTGGTACTTATTGCATTTTTTACAATATATTTTTTTATTCAAAATCAAAATAACTATTTTGAAGAAGAGAGTATTAGATTGGAACAAGAGTATCTTCAAAGACAAAAAGATGTTTTAGCAAAAGAAGTTACTTATGTAATAAATTATATAGAATTTCATGTGAAAAATAATACAAAATTAAGTGAAGAAGAGCTTAAAAATAAGATGTTAAGATATATAGAAACGATTCGTTATGGAAAACATGGATATATTTGGATACATGATACAAATTACTATTTAAGAGCTCATCCTTTTAGGCAAAATAAATTAAATACCTATGATATTGATTTAAAAGATGCAATAGGGACATTTATTACAAAACAATTTATTGATGAAACTATAAAAAAACCAAATGGAATTTTTATAGAGTATTTTTGGCAAAAACCAAATGAAGCAAATTTTTCTAAAAAAATAGGTTTTTTTAGATTATATGAAAAATATAATTGGGTAATTGGCTCAGGCCTTTATGTTGATGATATCCAAAAATCAATTTCTGAAAATAAGAGATTATTAGAAGAAAAAATTGATAAATATATACGATTAGTTGTATTTATTTCAAGCTTAGTGATTGTTTTTATTGGACTAATATCTTTTTTTATGTCAAAAAAAATCACAGAAGTATTTCAAACATATCAAGAAAACGTAAGAAAAAAAGAAATTTTACTTGAAGATATAAACAAAAATTTAGAATTAAAAGTACAAGTTGCAATAGATGAAGTTCAAAAAAAAGATAGAGCAATGCTTCATCAATCAAGACTTGCTAGAATGGGAATTATGCTATCTATGATAGCCCATCAGTGGAGACAACCTTTAAGTGAAGTATCTGGAATTTTAATGGAACTTGAAACTGCATCAAAGTTTCATAAAGTAAGTGATGAGATGATTAAAGAATCTGTAAATGAATCAAATAAATTAATTCAATTTATGTCATATACAATAGATGATTTTAGGAATTTTTTTAAGCCTGATAAAGAAAAAGTTAATTTTTATATTGAAGATTCTTGTTATGAAGCTATTTCATTAATCACAGCATCAATTAAAAACTATAATATAACCCTTAATAAAAAGATAATTTGTAATTGTGAGATTTACGGTTATAAAAGAGAATTTGCACAAGTTTTATTAAATCTTATGTCAAATGCAAAAGATGCTTTAATTCAAAGAGAAATAGAAAATCCAATAATTACTTTAGAAGTAGATTATTTAGAAGGTTATTCCATAGTTACAGTAAAAGATAATGCAGGTGGAGTTGAAAAAGAGTATTTGGATTTGATTTTTGAACCATATTTTACTACAAAAAGTAGTTTACAAGGAACAGGTCTTGGTCTTTATATGTCAAAAATGATTATTGAAAAAAATATGGGTGGAGAACTTAGTGTTGAAAACAAAGATGATGGGGCAGTTTTTAAAGTAAAAATCAAGGCTTAAGATGGAAAATATTATAGAACAATTAAAAAATTATACAGTTTTATGTGTTGAAGATGAAGATGGAATAAGAAAAAGATTAGTTAATACTTTGAAATACTATTTTGCCGAGGTTTATGAAGCATCAAATGGGGAAGAAGGATATGAAGTTTATTATGATCATAAGCCAAATATTATAATTTCTGATATCGAAATGCCATATAAAAATGGTATTTCAATGATTAGTGATATTAGGAAAGATGATTTATCAACAATTATTATTATGCTTACAGCTTACTCAAGTGAAGAATATTTATTGAGTTTAATAAATCTAAACATCAATCACTATATTTTAAAACCTATTACTTCTGAAAATTTACTAAATGGAATAATCAAAGCCTTTGGTGATAGGTTAGAAAACAAAATAAAATTTTCTAATGATATTTATTTTAATATAAAAAAAAGAGAATTATATTATAAAGATGAAATTATAATGTTGAGAAAAAGAGATAAAGATTTTTTACTTTTACTTCATGAAAATAGGAATAGAGTTTTAACATACTCTTTAATTGAAGAATATCTTTGGAAAGATAAATCAATGAGTATGAGTGCATTAAAGACTTTTATAAAAGAATTAAGACAAAGATTACCAATAGATTTAATTGTTAATATACCCCAAGAAGGATATAAATTAGTAAATTTTTCAGCTGTATAAAAACTCACTTATTGCTCACTTCAAACTATTATGATGTCCTTATATAAAAATAAGGAGTTTTAAATGTTAAAAAAATGTCTACTATTAGCTTCATTGTCAGGTTTTGTACTTGCAGGAAATGTACAAATGAATTTAAATGCAAAATATGGAGCAACAAACTTTCACACTATTGGTGCTCAAAATTTTGCAAATTTAGTAAAAGACTATACAAAAGGAAGTGTTGATATTACAGTTCATTCAGGTTCTTCACTTGTGAAAGGAAATCCTTTAAAAGCTGTAAAAGATGGAACAGTTGCTATGACTGATATGTTTATTCCATTTACTTCTGGTGGGGGAAAAGTTTTTGGTGTTTCAGCACTTCCTTTTATTGCTACTTCTTATGAAGATGCTTATAAACTTTATCAAGTTTCAAAACCAGCTTATGAGCAAACGGCAAAACAATGGAATCAAAAACTTCTTTATAGTGTTACATGGCCAGCATCAGGATTTTATGCAAATAAAAAAATGGAATCTTTAGAAGATTTTAAAGGTGCAAAAACAAGAACCTATGATAAAAATTCTGCTGATTTTGTAAATGATGCAGGAGGAAATGCTGTTTCATTACCTTGGGGTGAGGTATATTCAGCACTAAGAACAGGTATGGTTGATTCTGTTATTACATCATCTTCATCAGGAAAAGATGGTAAATTTTGGGAAGTTTTAAGCGATTATACAAAAATCAATTATGCATATCCTCTTCAAGCGGTTACTATAAATCTTGACTATTGGAATTCAATGGACAAAACACAACAAGAAGCTATATTAAAAGCAGCCTCTGAGATTGAAAAAGCACAATGGGAAGCTGTTAAAATCGAAGATAAAGATGCTCTTGATACTATGGAGAAAAATGGTATGAGAATTTCAGAAGCTAGTGATGGATTAAAAAAAGATTTAGGAGTAATTGCTAATAAAATGCTTGATGAATATTTAGCAGATGCAGATGAAGAAACGAAAAATATTTTCAAAGAATATAGAAAGTAATAAAATGCAAATATTTTATAAATTCGTAAATAAGCTCTCTTTATGGGGAGCGTATTTATCAGCCCTTTTGCTAATATCTTTAACCCTATTGATTTTAACTGAAATTTTTATTAGATATTTTTTTGATATGTCTACAATGATTGCGGATGAATATAGTGGATATTTGTATTTAGCTTCAATTTTTTTAGGTTTAGCTTATACTTTTAATGAAGATGCTCATATTAGAATAAATATTATCACGTCAAAAATGAGTAAAAAATCAAATAGATTTATAGATGTGCTTGCTGGATTGATTACTATCGTTGTTTTAGGCTTTACTTTTTATCGAACGATTTTATTTACCTACGATTCTTATGAAATGCAAATGCTCTCAGAATCTGTTTCACAAACACCTTTATATTTAACGCAATTTGTTATGCCATTGGGAATAGCAATTTTTATTTTGAGTGTATTAGTATTTGTACTGAAAGGTTTAAAAAATGATATCTGATCCATTAGTTTTATCAATCGTAATTATTTTTATAATGTTTGTATTTTTATTATCATCAATTTGGATAGGAGTTTCATTACTTTTAACGGGAATTGTAGGTATGTTGATATTTGATCACAACTTACCTCCTGTAATTTCAGTTTTTGATAAAATGGGAGATTTATTAGCATCATCAATATATGATTCATTAAATTCATGGTCATTAGCTGCACTTCCAATGTTTATTTTAATGGGTGAGATTTTATATAAATCTTCTATTTCAACAAAATTATTAAATGGTTTGATGCCATGGTTGAGTTTTATTCCAGGAAAACTTCTTCATGTAAATGTAGCTGCTTGTTCACTTTTTGCAGCTGTTTCAGGTTCAAGTGCAGCAACAACAGCAACTGTTGGGAAAATTACCCTTGATGAGCTTAAAAAAAGAGGATATTCAAAATCTTTAGCATTAGGCTCACTAGCAGGAAGTGGAACTTTAGGATTTTTGATTCCACCATCGCTTATTATGATTATTTATGGTGTTTTATCTGATGTTTCCATTGGTAAATTATTTATGGCAGGAATCCTTCCTGGTTTAATGTTGGCTACTTTATATTCTGTTTATATTATGATTGTATCAAAGCTGGATAAAAGTGTTGTTCCACAACAAGAAGAAAAATATGTCTTAAATGATTTTGCAAATTCAATAAAAGATTTATTCCCTGTGTTATTACTAATTACTGTTGTTTTAGGTTCTATTTATACTGGAATTGCAACTCCTACGGAAGCTGCTTCTTTAGGTGTTTTAGGAGCAATTATTTTAGCTGTTTATTTTAAAAGTTTCTCTTTTGATATTATGAAAATTGCATTATTAAATACTATTAAAATCTCTGTAATGATTAGTTTTATTATTGTAGGTGCTGGATTTTTATCTCAAGTTATTGGATTTTTAGGAATTGCGAGGGCTATTAGTGAATATATTACAACTTTAGGTTTAAGTCCTATGATGTTAATTTTAATTATTGGAATTATGTACATTATTTTAGGAATGATTCTTGATGGTATTTCTATTGTTGTTATGACTTTACCAATTGTTTTACCTATTATAGTTCTTGCTGGATTTGATCCATTATGGTTTGGTATATTTTTAGTATTTATGGTTGAGTTATCACAAATTACTCCCCCTGTTGGATTTTCCTTATTCATTATACAATCTATTAGTGCAGAGAAAATTGAGTATATATTAAAAGCCACATTACCATTCTTTTTATTGACAATTGCAGCTGTTGTAATAATTACCTATTTCCCCCAAATAGTGCAATTCTTGCCTAATTATATGATAAAATAAAGGAAGATTAATGCAAGGCAATGATGTGAAAATAAAATTAAATTGTGATATGGGTGAGAGTTTTGGCATTTGGAAAATGGGTTTTGATGAGCAAATTATGCCGCATATTCATATGGCAAATCTTGCTTGTGGTTTTCATGCAAGTGATGCTATGACTATGAATAAATCAGTTATTTTAGCAAAAAAATATAATGTAATTATAGGTGCACACCCTGCTTATCAAGATTTAGTAGGTTTTGGACGAAGAACAATGATTTGTTCTTTAGAAGAGATTAAATCGATTGTTTTATATCAATTAGGAGCTTTAAGTGCATTTTGTAAGGCTCATGGAACAGGTGTTTCATATGTAAAACCCCATGGTGCTTTGTACAATGATATGATGAGAGATGAGAATATATTTAAAGCAGTTTTAAATGCCATTTCATCTTTTGATAAAAATATCAAATTAATGATTTTATCAAGTGCAAAAAATGAAGCTTATGAATATACAGCAAAATTATATTCAATAAATCTAATTTATGAAGTGTTTGCAGATAGAAACTACAATGATGATGGATCTTTAGTTTCAAGAATGCATGAAAATGCAGTAATTCACGATGAATTAGAAGTTGTAAGTAGAATTGTAAACTTAAAAGAAAAAAGGTTTTTATATAGTATTAATGGTCAAAAACTATTTCTAAAAACTGATACAATTTGTGTTCATGGAGATAATGAAAAAGCCCTTGAGTTTATTAAATTATTAAGAAAAGCATTATATTAATGAAATTTAAAATAGCTTCTGTTGATTCTTTGATTATCTATTTTGGAGATATTATAGATGAGCAAATTGCTTTAAATGTAAAAAAAACTTGCCTTTGTTTAAAAAAATTAAAGATTGAAGGAATAATAGAGATTATTCCTTCTTATACCTCGATTTTTATCTCTTTTGATATTTTTAAATATGATTTTCAAACTCTAAGTGAACTTATAAAAAAGAGTATTAATTTAGATTCAAATGATGAGTTTGAAGAAAAAATTGTAACTATTGATGTTTATTATGGGCAAGATGTTGGTTTAGATTTATATGATATGAGTTTAAAAACAAACCTTAGTATTGAAAAAATTATTGAAATGCATTCATCAAAATTTTATGATGTTTTTGCAATTGGATTTTTACCAGGATTTGCATATCTTGCAAGTGTTGATGAAAAAATTGCACTTCCAAGACTTTCCACTCCAAGAAAACAAATCCCAAAAGGTTCAGTGGCAATCGCAGATACACAAACAGCTGTATATCCACAATCAAGTCCAGGTGGATGGAATATAATAGGCCGTACAGCTATGGCACTGTTTGATAAAAAGCTAGAAAAATTATCTCCTTTAAGTGTAGGGGATAAAGTGAAATTTAATCCAATATCAAAAGAAGAATTCTTAGGTCAAGGTGGAATTATATGAGTTTAGAAATTGTAAATAATCCAATTTTTGTAACACTTCAAGATAAAGGTCGATACGGATACTCTCATATTGGTGTTACAAATTCTGGTGTTATGGATGAATATGCATATTTAGTTGCAAATAAAATGCTTGGAAATCCACTTGATACAAATATACTTGAAATTGCATTTTCAAATGTAATTTTTAAAGCAAATGCTTCTACTGTAATTTGTATTACAGGAGCGGTTTGTGAGTTTTTTATAAATGATATTGCAAAAAATTGTTGGCAAACCCATAATATTCAAAAAGATGACATAATTAAAATTGGAAAAATATTAAATGGGAATAGGGTATATTTAGGTGTTTTTGGTGGATTTGACATAAAAAAAGAGTTTGGAAGTAATAGTACTACAATAAAAGAAAATCTAGGTGGAATAAATGGTGATAAACTAAAAAAAGGTGATGTTTTACCTTTTAAAGAGCATTTGATTTCTCATAATATAAGGTTAAAAAAAGAGTTTATTCCAAGTTATGAAGATGAATTAACTCTTCGAGTTGTTCTTTCATATCAAGATGAAAACTTTTCAAAAGAGCAAAAAGAGAAGTTTTTTTCAAGTATATTTATAGTGACAAATGATTTTAATAGAATGGCTTGTAAATTAAATGGTGAGCCAATTATTTGTGATATAAATGGAATAATTTCAGAGGGCATAAGTTTTGGTGCAATTCAAATACCAAGTGATGGACAGCCAATTGTATTATTAAAAGATAGGCAAACTATTGGAGGTTATCCAAAAATAGGAAGTGTTTTAAGTATAGATTGTTTTAAATTATCCCAAGCAAAAGCCAATACAAAAGTAAGATTTGAAGAGATTAGTATTATTCAAGCTTCAAAAAAATTAAAAGAGTTTTATTCTTTTTTTTCTTGATTTTCTATTAAAGCTTCAAATACAGTTTTTGATTCTTCATCTTTTTTATATAAACTTGATTTAAAAGTATATTTGCTTTTTATAATAATTCCAGCATTACTTTTTAAAGTTGTATTTGATAATAATTGTTCAATATTTAAAATTTTATTTACTACATCTTTTTGATTTTCATTGCTGATAAAAATAAAAAATTGACTTTCAAAATATTTTGCAATTTGAAATTCATAATTTTCATCTTTTAATTTTGATGAGATAAAATTTATCACAAATAGTATTAGATTTTTACCTAATAATTCACCATATTCTTTATGAATATAACAAAAATCAATTATATTTAAAAGTACGCAAATTCCATCTTTTTGGAAATTCCCATCTTTGTTTAAAAATTTATTATAAATCCATTTTCTATTAAATGTTTTTGTTTCTTCATCAATAAAAAGCTGTTCAGTTAGAGTTTTAATCTCATTTTCAAGGCTAATCATTTTTACATGTATATTATTTAAAGATTCATTGTCTTTATTTAAGATAGCATTTTGAGCATTCTGTGCATTTTCTTGAAGAGTTATAGCACTTGATATAATAATTTTCATGTATTCTTCAATAGTATTAAAATCATTAATTAAAAATTGTTTTATTTCTTTGCTGAAATTTTCATCTTCTATATTAACTTCAATCTCTTTTGCATGATAGGTAAATTTTTCAAAATATGAAGAGGGAAGAATAATTTTATTATTTAATAAATCATTTATTGTTAAATTTGTTATCTGCTCAAGTTTCTTTTTCATTCTTTTTCCTCAATAAGTTCGTTTATATTCGTAGGTTTTCCAATGTAATAACCTTGAGAATAATCAATTCCAATATTTTTAACGTAACGTAAAATTTTTAAATCACTTACAAATTCAGCTACTACTTTTATTTTTTGTTGTTTAGAAAACAAAACAATACTTTTTATTAAATTTAAGTATATATCTTCATCAATTTTTTTTATTAAAGAGCCGTCAATTTTAATATAATCAATATTCAAATTTAAGATATTTTCATAATTTGAGAAACCTGTTCCAAAATCATCTATAGCAATTTTAACACCATATTTTTTTACTTCAGCAATAAAATCATTTACAATATTAAAATTAGATACTTTTTCACTTTCTAAAATTTCTAAAGTTAAATAAGAACCGATATTATGGCTTTTAATTTTTGATATCAATGTTTTTTTGATATGAGGATTTAAAATATCAATGTAGTCTAAATTAATACTTACATGAATTTTATATCTTAAAATATAAATTATTATTTTATTAAATAATATTTCCATAAGTTTATTATAAAGTCTATACTTTTTTGCTTTATGAATAAAAACATTTGGCATTATCATGTTCCCATTTTTATCAAATATTCTCATTAATGCTTCATATTTAACAATTTCATTTGTCGTATTATCCATTATTGCTTGAAAATATGGTTCTACTAGATTATTTTCAATACTGTAATTTAGAGCTTCAAGTAAATTTTCATTTACAAATTCATTTTTATACAAAAATGAATCATAATACATATAATGAAGATATTCTATTTTTGCATTATGTAGTGCTTTTTCAGCATAAATTTTGATTTGATTATTTTCACTTTTTGAACAACCCATAGTTATATCAATATTTATTAATGAATTTCTATCTAGTAATTTAAAATCATTAGAAACTACATTTTCATAAATTAAATTTTTAATTTTTATGATTTCTTCATTTGACAAATCATCATATATTAATATTTTGAAAACATCTGCATGGGAATTTTTTATTTTGATATAAATATTACGGTTTAAAGTTTTGTTTATTAGATTTTTTGTTTTATTTTTTAGAATATTACTAAGTTGAGTAATAATATAGTCACCATTTGTGAAGTTATAAATTGCGTTTATATCTTTCATGTATAAAATATCTACCAAAAAAAGAGTTTTTATATTTGATTTTCTAAAAAAATAAGATATAAAATTTTTAAATAACAAAAAAAACCTTTATGTTTGTGAATTAACATGCGATTATATTGCATTAATCTTTAATATTGATAAAAATAAAAATAAAATTAAATAAAAAATAATTTTTTAACATAAAAAATATCTTTTAACTGAATATTTAATATATATTTCGATAAAATCGCCTACTCTTAAATGATAGGAATATTGAAATGAAAAAAATAAATATAAAAGATTTAGAACTTAATATTGATATAACACATATTTTAAATTTATATGCTTCAAAAGCACCAATAATTATTGATGTAGATGGAAAAATTTACAATAATGAAAATGATGTAAAGAAAAAAGCTGTAATTTATAAAAATATCGATTTTAAACAAATGTCGTCTATGCTTGATGCAAAGACAATTGCTTCAACATTGTTTGCAGATTATAAACCATCAATAATAGGAGCTATTTGTAAAATTAAACCAGTTTCAAATTGGCAAAATATTATTGATATGAATAAAGAAAATATGCTTTATTTTGACCACCAAAGTGATGGTGTTGAAATGTTTGAAGATAAAACTCTTGAGGATTATGGTTGGCATGCAAGTGCATTGGAGATAAAATATAGAGAAATTAGTGAGTTTATCGAAGATTCTTGTGAAGGTGTTTTACTTTGTTATGATAATACAATCCAATTTAGTGGTTTTGTAATTATTGAAGATATAGAAAATGCAAGATTAAAAGTAAAAGATTATATTGTAAACAAAGCAAAACAAAATATTTCAGATGGTATTTTAGACGTTGAAGATGATGATGTTATTGAAGCATTAGATTTTTTTGGAATAAAGGCATAACTTTATGGAACAACTAATTCAAGACTGGGGATATGTAGCTTTATTTTTATACTCTTTTGGTGGAGGTTTTTTAGGGCTTGTTTTTGCAGGTGTATTGTCATATGCGGGTGATTTGAATATTTATATCTCTATTTTAGTAGCAGGTGTTTCAAACTTTTTAGGTGACCAATTTTTATTCTTTATAGCTAGAAAAAATAAAAATTATGCAAAAGACATGATGAAAAAATATGGAAGAAAAATTGCTCTTGCACATCTTATGATGAGAAGATATGGTTCATTTGTACTTTTTATTAAAAAATATATTTATGGAATAAAAACACTAATTCCTCTTGCTATGGGAATTACAAAATATTCAGCTACAAAATTCGTATTTTTTAATGCATTAGCAACTATTCTTTGGGCTTGTCTTGTTGGATATGCCAGTTATTCAGCTGGTGAATATATTTTAAGTTTAAGTGATGATTTTAAATATGTAGGACTTGGAATAGTTTTAGTTGTATTTTTAGGAATTTCTTATCTTTTTAAAAGAATTGAAAAAAAATAATAACTAAAAAAACAAAGTACTTTATAGTTTTAGATATAATAACTAAAAAACTATAAAGGCTTTCCCATTTTAATCGAAAACTTCTCACAATTAAATTTATCAAAAGAATTTTTAACAAATTTAGACTCATTAGGTTATACAAAACTAACAGCAATTCAAGAAAAAAGTTTACCTTTAAGCTTAGATAATAAAGATTTAATAGCTCAGGCAAAAACAGGTTCTGGAAAAACTGTTGCTTTTTGCATTCCAATAATAAATAAATTAAATATAAAAGAGTTTAGAATTCAATCTTTGATATTAGCTCCAACTAGAGAGCTTGCAAATCAAATAGCATTGGAAATTAGAAAACTTTCACGTCATATTCATAATATTAAAGTTTTAACTTTATGTGGTGGAACTCCTTTTAAACCTCAAGTTTTATCATTAAGTCATCAAGCACATATAATTGTAGCAACTCCTGGGCGTGTATTAAAACATATAGAGCAAAATAATATTGATTTACAAAATATAAGCACATTGGTTTTAGATGAAGCTGATAAAATGCTTGATATGGGATTTTATGACGATATTATGGAAATTATTAATTCATTACCAAAAAAGAGACAAACTCTTTTATTTTCAGCTACATATGAAAAAAATACTGAAAAACTAGCTTCAAATGTTTTGATTAATCCAACAATTGTAAAAGTTGAAAATGAAGAAAAAGTTCATATAAAACAAAAATTTTATGAAGTTCTTGAAGATAGTAAAACAGCATTAATTCCTGCGTTAATCTCTCAAAATAAAGCAAAATCAATTTTGATTTTTTGTAATATGAAAATTAAATGTGACCAATTAGCTGATGATTTATATGCTTTAGGATTAGATGTCTTAACTCTTCATTCAGATTTAGAACAAAAACAACGAGATGAAACAATAATTTTATTTTCAAATAAATCATATCCAGTTTTAATAGCAACTGATGTTGCTTCAAGAGGATTACATATTGATGATGTTGATTTAGTTATAAATTATGATTTATCCCTTGATGAAAAAATCCATACTCACCGAATTGGAAGAACGGCACGTGCTGGAAAAGGTGGTTTAGCAATATCATTATATACACAAAATGATATGGATAGAGTTTTTGCTATTAAAGAAGTTTTTGCTGATATAGAAGAAGAAAATATTTCAAATGTAGAAGATGATTTATCTTATAAAATAGATTCACCTCAAAGAACTATATTTATAAATGGTGGCAAAAAACAAAAGCTAAGGGCTGGGGATATTTTGGGTGCATTAACAGCTGGAATTGGTCTTTCAAAAGAAGATATTGGTAAAATTGATATTTTAGATTTTGCTTCATATGTTGCGATAAATAAAGAAAAAATAGCTTACGTTTTAACAGAATTATCAAAATCTAAAATAAAAGGTAAATATTATAGAATTTATGAGAAATAAAAAATAAAAATTGTTTCCATTTGCTTTTATTATATACAATTTGTTAAAATAAGTATATAATAAATAACTATCTAAAGTAAGGAGAATAAGATGTTTAAGAATCCATTGTTTCTAAAAATAATATTAATATTTACTCTTCCTGCTTTAGGAATTTTATATTTTAGTACAGTATTGGTATATGATAAAATAAAGTTTTTAGATGAAATATACAAAACAAATTATAATTTAGAATATATGAAAGTTTCAGAAAGATTAATTCATTCTTTGCAAGCAGAGAGAGGTTTATCTACAGTATATGGTGAATCAAAAGAGTTTGATGAAAAATTAAAAGAACAGAGAAAAGATACAAGTGAAAACTTTGAAAAATATTTAAGTTATGTTGATATCTATACATCAAAAGTTGCATTAAATCAAAATTTAGACTATACGATTAAACTTATTCAAAAAGAATTTTATAATCTAAATGCAGTTCGTTTACGAATAGAGAGTTTTGATATAAGTCCTTTGGAGGTTATATCAGAGTACACAAAAATAAATGATTTTCTTTTAGATTCTATATTATCTATAAAATCTGTAAAATCTGCATTAGATTTTAATAATGAATTTTCAAATATATATCACTTTTTAATTTTTAAAGAATATGTGGGAATTGAAAGAGCTTTGATTTCTTATTCTCTAATGAAAGGCTCTTTAGATAAAAAGATAAAAGAGGAATTATTAAGAACACAAACTGTTCAAGCCGAGAATTTTAATTATTTTAATAAAAATACTACGATAAAATTTCTCTCTTCATACAATGATTATTTACCTATTGAATTATCTAATGAAATAGATAATATTAGAAAGAATTTAGAAAAAAATCTTGAAACAAAAAATCTTGATTTACTACAATGGTGGGATTTATCTACAACAAAAATAAACTATTTAGATGATATTTTTAATAAAATTATTATTGATTTTGAAAAAATGTCAAAGGAAATTCAGAAAAAAGCTTTTATCGAGCAAAATCTTAGCTTAGCATTTTTACTTATAACTTTTATGACACTAATTAGTTTACTTTTTGTTTTAAAGAATATTATCTTTAAGCAACAAAAAAGTTTTGAAAAGATTGAGAAACAAAAAAAAGTTTATGAACTTTTAAGTAATACTAATAAATATTTACTTAATAATAATAATACGAAAAAAGAATTATATTCCCATGTTCATGAAATAATATCTAAACATCCAAGTATGGTATTTAGTTTTATTTATGATATAGAGAAAAAAACTTTTGATGATATAAAAGATGCTGAAGTGTATGCCCAAAATGGAACTTTAAAAGATTTATTATTTTTAAGACTTCAAGAGTTTAAAGAAACTAATAGTGATAATTTATTAACTAAGGCAATAGCTTTAGGAACAAATATTATTGTTGAATCTTTTGAGGATACTAATGTATCTGTTTTCTTTAAATATGCAAAAAAATTCAATATAAAATCAGCTGCTGCTTTTCCAATTAAAAAATTTGATGAAATTGTTTCGATTTTTGTAATATATTCTAATGAAAATAAATTTTTTGATTATGAGGTTGAAATATTATTTAACAAATTAGTAAACGATTTATCTCACACTTTAGAAAAATTTGATTATGAAGAAATAAGATTAAAACAAGAAAAAGAGTTAAAAATTGCTTCTTTCGCATTTGAATCAAGTGAACCTATGTTAATCACTGATGAACAAATAAGAATTATAAATGTAAACTCCGCATTTTGTGATGTAATGGGACTTTCAAAAGAAGATTTAATAGGGAAAAATCCTAGAGTTTTTAAATCATTACATCAAAAAAGAGAATTTTATGACAATTTATGGAAAGAGCTAATCCAAAATAGTTTTTGGAGAGGAGAGCTTTATAATACTAAATTTAATGGAGAATTAATACCTCTTCGAGTTACAATAACAGCTATCAAAGATAAAAATAATATTGTTACAAATTATATTGCACAATATATAGATATTAGCGAACAAAAAGATAGACAGCAAGTTTTGGAATACCAAGCAACTCATGATAATTTAACAGGTCTTCCAAATAGATTATTACTTCTTGATAGGATTGAACATGCAATTACAAAAGTTGTAAGACATAATCTTGTTGGTGGAATAATATTTATTGATTTGGATAATTTTAAAGAAGTTAATGATACTTTAGGTCATGATATTGGGGATGCTTTATTGGTTAGTGTTGCTAAAAAATTAAAAGAAGTAGTTAGAGATGAAGATACTGTTTCAAGAATTGGTGGGGATGAATTTATTATATTAGCTGATAATATTGGTAGTACAAATAATGAAGCAAGAATAAATATTGATGTTTTAGCTAAAAAAATTCAAGAAGGATTAAATAGTATTAAATATATTAGTGGATATAAAAACATTTCTACTCCAAGTATTGGTGTTACATTATTTAATGATTCTTCTGTAAGTGTTAGAGATATAATAAAACAAGCTGATACAGCTATGTATGTTGCTAAAAAACAAGGAAAAAATGCTATTGAATTTTTTTAATTAAGAAAGTAATCAACTGCTTATGCTAGAATTCCACCCAATAAAAAATATACAAAGGAAAATAATGAAAAGTGCAACAGCTAGACATTTATTAGTTGATAGTGAAGAATTGTGTTTACAATTAAAAGAAAGAATTGTAGCTGGTGAAAAATTTGAAGATATGGCAAAAGAATACTCTTCATGTCCATCAGGTTCAAATGGTGGGGATTTAGGAAATTTTTTCCAAGGTCAAATGGTTCCAGAATTTGATGCAGTAGTATTTAATGATGAAATAAATGTAGTTCATGGTCCAGTTAAAACTGATTTTGGATTTCACCTATTAGAAACAACTTCAAGAAGAGATTAATTTTTAAGAGTGTTCTTCAACACTCTTTGGAACTTCTTCATCCCAAAGAATTGAAATTCCATACTCTTTGTCTGTTATGGCATATTTAAAATACTCACTTGAGCCACGTTTGCCATGAAGTCTTACAACAACTTGTTCATCTTCAAGTAATTTTTTCATCTCATATTTTGAAAAACTTCTTTTATTCCATCTTAAAAATACATTTGAATATACTCTAAAAGTACATGTTGAATCCGATGTAAAAACAAATTGTTCACTATCATCGTACTCTTTTTTTGCATTTTCACAAGCGTATAAATTTACTTTTTTACCATTTGCTGAACTTTTTATTGCGTGAACATTTCCCTTGCAATATGGACATTTCCCTAAAATCATATTTAAAACTCCAAATTTCTTATATTTAAATTTTACTAAAAAATTTAGAATAATTAGAAAAATATTACAATTTGTAATGTTATTTTTTTGCCAAAAAATTGAATAAATTGCCATAACTTCGAGTTCATGGGAAAAACCTCTAAAAATTCCTAATATTACACTTGTTACACTTTGTATGGTATTTCTAAAACTATACTATGACAAACTTATTCAAAAGAAATAAAACTTACTATATACGACTATCTTTAAATGATAATTTAAAAATATATTTTGGTAATAAAACAGAATATGTTAAAAGTTTAAATACTAGAGCCGCTTGCAAATTCCACCATCATAAACTAGTGAATTTGTAAACCTACTAAACTTATCAAGCAGATCTTTTAAACTTTTAATCATTTTACCGCTTTATGGGTCAATTTTAGATAAAAAACTATTATTGGGTGCGTGC
>JBGSBO010000033.1:0-20520 GCA_041730535.1 Minisyncoccia bacterium | reverse complement strand
TCCCATAAAAAACACCTTTGTATAGTTGATTGTTGTTATGAGATAATACTAAAAAGTGCCTATTTATGGGCTTTATTATTCAACTATGGTTCATTTATTTACTGGAATCTATGTGCGAAAGTTGAGTTAGTATAATTATTAAAAAAATAACTTTACAAATTTATCTAACTTTAATTGTACTTAAAATATAATAATTAAATATGTAACTCAAAGGATCATCTGTGATTAGAGGACTTTACACAGCAGCAACGGGTATGAACTCAATGCAACACCAAATCGATGTAACATCAAACAATATTGCCAATGTCAATACAACTGGTTTTAAGCAAGATAGAGCTGAATTCCAAGATTTAATGTATGAAACATTAAATTATACTGCAGGACAAACATCACAAACAACAATAAATCCAACAGGAATTGATGTGGGGTTGGGAGTTCGAGTTTCAGGAATTCAAAAAAATTTCTCAGAAGGTGATTTAAAATTAACTTCTAATACACTAGATTTAGCAATAGAAGGAAAAGGTTTTTTCCAAATTGAATTACCAAGTGGAGAAACAGCCTATACTAGAAATGGAGCTTTCAAATTAAATGCAGAAGGTATGGTAGTTAATTCAAGTGGATATCCACTTGTTCCAAATATTGTTATTCCAGAAGGAGCAAAAAATGTATCTATTGGGAAAGATGGCTTAGTATCCTACACTGATGGAGCTGGAGTAACTGCAGGAGGAGAACAAATTACTGTTACAGATTTTATAAATCCAGCAGGATTAATTCCTATGGGAGGCTCTTTATTTATGCAAAGTGATGCTTCAGGAGATGCGTTAGAGGGAAATCCTACAGAAGAACAGTTTGGTGCTATCCAACAAGGGATGATCGAATTATCTAATGTAAAATTGGTTAATGAAATGGTTGATTTAATTACTGCACAAAGAGCCTATGAAGCAAATTCTAAAGCAATCACAACAGCAGATAGTATGTTGGATACTGTGAATAGATTAAAAAGTTAATTAATATTATAAAATGAATTTAGATGAATTGAAGAAAAGACGAGAAGAAAACTTTTTAGCTCATAAAAAGAAAAAAAAAGAATATTATCTAAAAAAAAAGAAAGTTATAAAAAAAGAAATAGATTATGAGAAAGAGCTTAACGAAGAGAATTTTTCATTAAAAATAAAAGAAATTATCAAGGCTCAAAAAAAATATGTTGATAGTAGAAAAGAGTTAATTATTTCTAAAATGAATGAATATCGTGATAGTAAAAAAGATTATTATGCTCAAAATAAAGAAAAAAGACTTGAATATGATAAAGAGTACAGAGAAAGAAAAAAAGAAGAATTAAAGCAATATAGAAAAGAGTATTATAGAAAATTAAAAGAAAAACAAAATAAATTTTAAAAGAGTAAATAATGGCAGAAGAAAATATAAACAAAGATAACTCTCAAGATGAAAACTCCCTTACTATTGAAAATGAAGATAAAGATGACTCATTAAACCAAGATATTGCGGATGATTACAAAGAAATTATTGAGATGAAAGAGGAGTTTGTTAAATCAAAAAAGAAATCTACTCTTAATAAAATATTAATAGGTCTTATTGCTTTTCTAGTTTTACTTTTAACTATTGGAATTACTCTATATTTTTTAGGATTCTTTGATTCAAAAGAAGAGCCTATTCAGCCTGCTATACAAGAAAATAATTTACCTATAGAAAATAAAGAAGAAAGCTATAAATTCGATATAAAAGATATAAATTCAAAAAAATTGAATGAACAATTATCATATCTAACAAATAAAAATATTAATCAAGATAAAACAGAAGAATTAGAAAAAATTGAGAATGAAAAAAGAATTATTGAAGAACAAAAGAAAAGAGAAGAAGAAGCTTATAAATCTCAAGAAGAAGCTTTACTAAAAGAAAAAGCAGCCATTGAAGAAAAAAAATTAGAACTGCAAAAAGAAAAAGATCAACTAGAAGCAATGAAACAAGAAGCCTTAAGGCTTAAAGAAAACCTCGAAGCTAATAAAACAAAATTAGAAGTAATTGAACCTACTGATGAAAAAGAAAAGTCAACAATTGAAAATATAAAACAAGAAACAAGTGAAGAGCCAATATCAAATAAAGTCAATAATAACTTTATAAAACTTATAAATGTTGCAAAAATCAAAGGAAGTCTTTATAAAAAATATTTAGATAAAGTTACTGCAATTAATCCTAGTGCAATTTTATGTAGAGATGATAAAAATAGAATTGAGATTTATTTTGGTCCATTTAATGATGATGAAAAAAGATCTGAATTATTAGATAAATTAATTAATAAAGGTTTTGAAGAGGCTTTTGAATTGGAATTAACCAAAGAAGAGTTTGATAAAAGATGTAATTACTAATTAGAATGAGTCTGTAAAACTAACTGTGTAAGTTCACCCACTCATTCCTTTTGATTAAAGTCTTTCTCTTTTAGGAACTAGTTTTTTCAAAGAGAGTGCAAACAAGGGTTCAAATCTTCCATCTCATGACCGAAGAAAATCCATACTTGCAAATCTATAGGAATTGCTACATCTACTTGAGCATATTTTGTTTTTAATGATTTTTTATTATGTCCATTACGATAATTTGGATTATCAGACTCTTGATGTTTATCATAACCAAGATGGGAGGTTAGTTCTTCTTCACTTGCAGTTTATAATGATTTTTAAATTCAGCTCTTGTGCTTGAACTCTTCGAGAAAATACCATTTAATGATATTTCTTTCCCTTCTCTAAATTTATCTTTTCAATTCTTCTTTATTTAATATATTCATTTGTAAATCCTTAAATAAAATCTACTGAATAAAGTGTATCTAATAGATTCACATTTCGAATTTACTCAGTTATTCTTACACTACCTAAAATTATGAATTTTCTAAGATTTCAAATGATTTGATTACGTTTATAACTTTCTTTTCAATATCAATATTTAAGACATATTTATCAAATATATGAGGTATTAGAAAAGTTTTAGGTAAGCCTTTATCTGTAAGTACAACATCAGTTGTAACTTCTAAATAATCATTTAATGGATATCTTTGGATTTCTTTTACTTTACCTAATTTTAATCCATTTTCATAAATATCACAAGAGATTAAATCAAACCAGAAAAATTCATTTTTTCCTAATTTACAAAATTCTTTTGTTTGTTCAAATGTTGAATAAAGTTCTTGATTAGTAAGTTTTTTTGCAAGTTCTACATCTTCATAGTTTTCAAATTTAACTAATTCTCTTATAGAATTGTATTCTAAAACTTTTAATTGTAGATTTCTATTGGTACCAAATACAGCACCTTTTTTGAATTGTTCAGGGAAGTCTGAGTCTATAATAAGTCTTAAATGACCTTGTAGACCTACAGCTTTCCCTAATTTAGCAACAAATATATTATTATTCATAGGCAACTATTTCACAATAACTTGTATTTTGTATGATACACCATCTTTAGCTTTACAACCATTTGCCATAGTTTTTAAAGCGTTAATCATATTTCCATTTTTACCAATAAGTTTACCAATATCAACACTATTAACACTTATGATTATTTCAGCGAAATTCTCATCTATTAGCTCTTTAGTAACGGTCACATCTTCAGGTGCACTTACAATAAGTCGTGCATAGTTTTCTATAAATTTAGTTATCATAATATATTCTAATTAAAATTATTTAGAAGCTAGTTTTTTAACTTTTTCTGATGGTTTAGCACCAACACTAATCCAGTAGTTATATCTTTCTTCATCAATTTTTAATACTTTTGGCTCAACAACTGGGTTGAAATAACCAATTGATTCAATCCACCCTGAATCTCTTCTTTTTCTTGAGTCTGTTACAACGATTCTGTAAAATGGTTTTTTATTTCTTCCCATTCTTGTTAATCTAATTACTGTCATGTTTTCTTTCCTTGTTTAATTTATAGTATTGAATTCTGAACTCCAAAACAAAAGTTAAAAGTTCACAGCTCAACACTATTTAATTTATTTATCTAGGGATTTTTGGCATCCCGTTTGGTCCCATTTGAGACAACATATTTTGTAAACCTTTCATTCCACCCTTGCTTGAAAGTTGTTTTGCCATTTTAGAAGCATTTTTAAATTGCTTTAAAATTTTATTTATTTGAACTTCAGAAACACCTGAACCTGTAGCAATTCTTCTTTTTCTACTTGGATTCATTAAATCTGGATTTTCTCTTTCTTTTAGAGTCATAGAACCTATTAATGCTTTTATTCTTTTTATTTCAGCTGAATTTTCAAAATCCATATCTTTTAAAGGTCCCGCCATTTGAGAAAGACCTGGAATCATTCCAATAATAGATTTCATTGAACCTAATTTACTCATCATTGAAAGTTGGTCTAAAAAGTCGTTAAAATTAAACTCACCTTTTTTGATTTTTCTACTAACTTCTTTTGCTTTTTTCTCATCAATAATCGCAGATGTTCTTTCAGCAAGTCCTTCAATATCTCCAAGACCTAATAATCTTGAAACAATTCTATCAGGAATAAAAACTTCTAAGTCTGGCATTTTTTCACCAGTACCTATAAACCTTAAAGGAACATCTACTTGATTAGCAATTGAAAGGGCAACTCCACCTTTTGTATCACCATCATATTTTGATAAGATAACTCCATCAATTCCTATTTTTTCTTTAAAAGTAGTTGCTGTTTTAGTTGCATCATGTCCTGTTAATGCATCAGCTACATAAAAAATTTCATTTGGCTTAATTGCATCTTTTATATTTTTTAATTGAAGCATTAACTCTTCATCAATTGCAAGTCGTCCAGCTGTATCTATTAATAAAACATCATAATGCTCTTTTGTAGCTTTTTCTTTTGCTGCAAGTGCAATTTTAATAGGATCTTTTTCTATATCATCAAAATAAATATCAACTTCTATTTGAGCTGCAATTTGTTTTAATTGTTCAACCGCTGCAAGTCTTTGTAAGTCACAAGCTGCTACTAAAACTTTTTTCTTTCTGGTTTTTAAATAACTAGCTAATTTTCCAGTTGTAGTTGTTTTTCCAGAACCTTGTAATCCTGTCATTAAAATTGTTGTTGGAGGTGTAGAAGAAAAAACAAAACCTTGATTTCCAGAAGTTGTTAATAGATTAGTTAATTCACTTTTTAAAGCTTTTAAAAAAGAATCTTGTCCTATACCTGCATTTTTAGTTTGTAATTCAATAGCCTGAATAAGGTCTTTTGTAGTTTTATGATGTACATCTGCTTTTAATAAAGCTTTTTTTAACTCAGATGTTGCTTTTGTTAAAGATGCAACGTCATCTTGATGTCTTATTTTATTTACTGCATTTCTTATCGAACCGGTTATTGAATCAAACAAAATGAATCTCCACAATTTTTAAATTGCATGATTTTACTTTAAAAATACTTTATTTTAGATTAAATTAGGAAGAGAGTTTAAGGAAATTTTTATATTGAAATTTTAGACAAATCCCTTTATATAGGAATTTATCTAATTTTAAAACTTAATTATGAATTAAAGTCATACACTCTAAATTCTTTTGGTTCATTTGAAACAAACTCGTAATCAAATATTCTTGTGATTTTTGAGTGTAATAATACTCTATTAATATTAGAAGCTGTTCTTCCATAAATAGCATCACCAATAATTGGTAAACCAACAGAATTTAAGTGAACTCTAATTTGGTGCGTTCTTCCTGATTCTATTACTATTTTAACTTTAGATTTATGCCCTTCAACTAAAACAGGATAAACTGTACTTTTTGCAGGTTTTCCTCTTTTTAGATCAATTTTTGATTTAGCACTACCTCTATCTTTTGTTGTAAGAATTGGTTTATCAATAACAATTTCTTCTACAACTTTTCCATCAACAATAGCTACGTACTCTTTATAAACTCTATTTTGAGCAAATTCAGTAATAGCTTTTTTTTGAAATTCTTCATTTTTTGCAAACATCATTACACCACTTGTTTCTTTATCAAGTCTATTTAATAATATTGCTCCAGAAAATTTCTTAGCAACTTCATCCGCTGTTAAAAATGCTGGTTTATCTACTACTAATATATTTTTATCTTCAAATATTACTTTTATTTTTCCAATTTCTTTAATATTAAATTTAGTGTCATTTCTAATTTCACCACGTGCTATTAGAACTTTTTTATCTCCAACTTTTACAACACCTCTATCAATTAGCTCTTTTGCTTTTGAGTTAGAAATTCCTTCTTGTTGTGCTAATAACTTATATGCTTTATCATATTCTACAGCCATTTATTTATCTCCTTTATAATAGGTTCAAGTGAACCTGCTTTTGTTAGAATTACTGATTCTAGATTTTTTATATTATCTAAATAATCTTCCAATTCGTCATTCTCTATCAAGTAGTAATTTTTAATACAATCAAAAAGTGATTTTTGATTGAATATATTTTTACCACTAATTATTTTACAAGAAAAAAATGCAGGCTCAATAGGATTATGCCCACCAATTTTCTCAAATGCTCCACCTAAAACAACCACATCTGATATTGCGTAAATATCATTTAGTATTCCCATTTTATCAACTAAAATTATATCAGAATCAAAATCCTCTTTTAATGAGTATCTGTGATATGAAATATTTTTATTTTTGATATATTCATTTATTAGTAAATCAACTTTATCAAATCTTTCAGGATGTCGTGGAACTATTACTAATTTCCCTTGCTGCTTTTTGTATGAATTTAATATTAATGCTTCTTCATTTTCATGGGTACTAGCAGCCGTTATTAAAATTCCAGTAGGTTTTAGTAAATCTATTTTTTTTATTGGCAATTGTGCTAATTTAATATTACCAATTACTTCCACATTAGAAGCACCGAGTTCTTCTAATCTTTTTTTATCAACATCACTTTGTGCAAAAACTTTATCAATATTCTTAAATATCTTTCTATAAAAAAAAGAAAACATTTTATATGATTTATAAGATTTATCTGAAATTCTTGCGTTTATTAAAAAAGTTTTTGCACCTTTTTTCTTTGCAAATAAAAAAAGCATATACCAAAGTTCAGCTTCCATAACTACTAAAACTTTTTGTTTATTAATCCAAAAAGGTAAAAATATTTCAAAGGGCAAATAACGTACATTTGATGTTATACTTAAAGCTTCATCGAAACCAGTATTTGTAATAACAGAGATATTTGCAAACTCTTTGTAATTATCAATCAGTGGTTTTATCGCTTTTGTTTCACCCATAGAGCATGAGTGAAACCAGATGCCATTTTCTTTAAATCTACTATTGTTTTTTAAAAAAAATTTAGCAGGAATCGCTTTTTTATATTTAGAACCTTTGGCTTTAAATATTAAATAAGGAATTGCGAGTATATAAATAATACTTAATAATAAGTAATAAAATATACTAAAAAGGCTCAAAATTAAGCCTCTTGTACTTCATCTTCTTTATAAAGAATTCTTCCACAATGTGGGCAATTAACAATTTCTTCTGCTTTAATTACTTCTGCATAAGTTTTATCATTAATTTTCATATGACATCCATAACATGCTTGTTTTTTTACAGGAACAACGGCTGAATCTTTTGCCCATCTTTTGATTTTTTCGTAAAAAGTTAGAATTTTATTATCAAATTTCTCTAATAATTCACTTCTTTCTTGATATACAACATTTCTTTGTTTATTAATTTCTTCAATTGTAGTATCAACTGCAACTTGAATCTCTTTAATATCATTTTCTTCAACAGATAATTTTTCTTGAAATTCTTTTAAAGTAACTTCTTTATTTTTAGTAAGATTATCTAATCTATCGATTTCTTCATTTGCAAATGAAATTTGTTCTTTTGCAATTTCTTCTTCTAACTGTAAAGCTTTTAACTCTTTGTCATTGTGAACATCTTTGTTCTTTTTAGCAATATTGTCTAACTTAGTTTTTAATTCACCTAAATGAATATTATTTTTAGTTCTTTTTGATTTTACATCATCAATCTCTAAATATATTGAATTAATTGATGCCTTAATTGATTCTGCAGTTTCAACAAATGTTGCTAACTTTGCTTTTTCATTCTCAATTTTTGGTTCAAACATACTAATTGCTGTATCAAATTTTGATAATTTGATTAAATCCTGTAAATACTTATTCAACCGTTTCTCCTTCTATAAAAAACTCAAATGGATTTTTCGAAGCTGTTATTATAGCTTTAAATTCATTTTTTTTCAAATATTCTGAAAGAAGTCCCTCAACCAAAGGGCCAAAGCATCTTTCACTCTCATAGTGTCTTATGTCAATAAGTGATAATCCTCTAGCTTTTGCTTCCATTGCATCATGATATTTTATATCACCTGTTAAGAAACAATTTGCTTTAACTTCATCAATTAAAGACATTCCAGAACCCGTTACTATTGCTATTTTTTCTATAAAATCATTACATTTTACTACTTTTGTAGTTTTTAATCCTACTTTTAAAGAGACATATTTAACTAACTCATTAAAATTCATATTAACATCACAATAAGAAATAAATTCATTTGTATTAATAATTTTAAAACCTAAAATATTTTCAATAAAATATTTATTTAAATGGCTTTTATCAATATTGGTATGCATTGATATTAATGAAATATTTTTTTTAATTAATTCTCTTAATAGTTTTGAACTATATGTATCATAATTTATTTTTTTCAATCCTGTAAATATCAAAGGATGATGAGTAATTATCAAAGAATTTTCTTTTACATTTAAAACAAGTTCTTCATCTAAATCAATACTAATATAAACATTTTCAATTTCATCATCAAGTGAACCTACTAATAATCCAGCATTATCCCATTTCTCTTGAAAAGAAAAGGGTGAAAGATTATCTAGTAAATTATATATCTCTTCTAATTTCAAATTATTCTCTTAAACAAATAATTCAGGATGTTTTATTTTTAACTCTTCTAATGCTTTTAAAGAAGCAGGACTTCCAATTCGAGCTAATCTAGCAGGTTCTTGCTCTTTGTAAAGTACAGCGCAGCTTTGAGATAATTCTCGCACTTTTAAAATATAGTTTTGTCTTTCAGTTACCGAAATCGCTTTTCTTGCATCTAAAGTATTAAAAGCATGACTTGCCATCATACATTGATCATATGCAGGAAGTGGGATTTTAGCTTCTAAACATTTTTTACACTCGTTAAATGCATCGTCAAAATGTCTAAATAACATTTCAGTATTTGCTACTTCAAAATTATATATAGAAAATTCGAATTCAGCTTCTTTATGAACATCTGCATAAGTTGTTATTCCATGTTCATTTTCATTCCATACAATATCAAATACAGAATCAACACCTTGCAAATACATAGCAAGTCTTTCTGTTCCATATGTAATTTCAACAGCAACAGGATCACAGGCTAGGCCCCCTACTTGTTGAAAATATGTAAATTGAGTAACTTCCATTCCATCAAGCCATACTTCCCAACCAAGGCCCCAGGCTCCAAGAGTTGGTGATTCCCAGTTATCTTCAACAAATCGGATATCATGTCTCGAAATATCTAAACCTAAGAATTCTAAAGATTGTAAATATAAATCTTGAATATTATCTGGGCTTGGTTTTATTAATACTTGAAATTGATAATAAGCGCCTAACCTATTTGGATTTTCTCCATATCTTCCATCTGTTGGTCTTCTACTTGGTGCCACATAAGCTGTACTCCAAGGAGTTGAATCTAAACTTCTTAAAAGAGTTGCTGGATGAAAAGTTCCTGCTCCTGCTGGAATATCATAAGGTTGAACAATATTACAACCCTGCTTTGCCCAAAATTCCTGTAATTTTAATAGAATTTGTGAAAATGTAACCATCTATTTAATTCCTAATTCTTTATTTATTTTATCTTTATCAAAACCACAAATCCATACATTTCCTATTAAAACAACAGGTGCTCCTGTACATTTGTGCTTTTGACAATCTTTTAATGCTTCTTTATTTTTTGATAAATCTATGAGGTTGTATTTTATCTTTTTAGTTTTCAGGTAAGTACTAGCCTCTTTGCACCATTTACAGTTTGGTAAAGTAAATAGCGCAACAGGTTTCATTATAAAAGTACTTCTATATCTTTAGAATCTGTTTCAACAGCTTTTGCTTTAACAATTCTATCTTCTTTTAATTTTACAGCTAATTCTTTATCAGTAATTGCTAAAATTTGCATTGCTAAATAAGCTGCATTAATTGCTCCTGATTTTCCAAGTGCAACAGTAGCAACTGGCATTCCTGCTGGCATTTGAACAGTTGAAAGCATAGCATCCATACCATCCATAGCACCACCTTTCATTGGAACTCCAATAATTGGTTTAGTTGTGGTTGCTGCTAATGCACCTGCTAAATGTGCGGCCATTCCAGCTGCTGCTATAAATACAACAGCACCTTTTTCTTCAGCTTCTTTCACATAATCTTTTGTTCTTTCAGGACTTCTGTGTGCTGATGATATAATCATCTCATATTTTACATTAAATTTTTCAAATGTGTCAGAACAGTTTTTCATAATATCATAATCAGATTTACTACCCATAATAATAGATATAAAATTCATTAATTACCCTTTTTGTTGTTTTTTGGCTTACTATTCTATCAAAATTTATCTAATAGTTTTATAATCTGACTAATCTTTATTTTCTTCCAAGATTCAAATTTATAAAATGTTAAACTTTCATTTTCATATATAAACTTGGATAAATTTTTTGATTCGTCTTTTATATAAATGGGTTTTACATATTTATAATATTTTATTTTTCTTTCATAATCAGCTTGGGTAAAAACAACAATAGTTTGAATCATAAAAATATCACTAATGTGATATGTTGAAGTATCTGTTGTAAATATTTCATCCATTTGAGAAATAATATAAATAAAATCATTTAGATTTTTCGATTCTTTTGATAAATCAACAAAATTATCCTCTTTTATTTTAGGATCAATTTGCAAAGTTGAAATTACCATATAATCTTCTAATTTAAATAAGAACTCTTTTAATAAATCTATTGTAATTGACTGAGGCATTGATTTGTGAATACTCGCTGAATATGGATGAAATAGTAATAACTTACCTTTTAATCTAGCTTCTTGTATTTTTTTTGTTAAAGTATCTGAAACCTTATACTTTGAAATATCAAGATGATTGTATTTTTCATTATCATCTATTTTTTCATAATCAATTCCAAATTTAAAAAGCCATTTATCAACGATGTTTAAAGGAATATTTAAAGAAGTTTCTATATCTAAACTATTATCAAAAAAATAATCATATTCACATATTTTTTTTGAATTTAAACTCAAAGGGAAAACATTATTAATAAAATCTTGTGTTTCATAAATTTGTTTATCTCTTGTATAAAAACTATTATTTGAGGCATTTATATACATATCAAATTTAATATTTTTATAAATTTCTTTTAATTTTTTATGTAAAATTCTTAAAGCCGTACAAGAAGCAATAATATCACTTATGCTAGAACCAATTCCTCCAATAATAGCAATTGATACTTCATCTTTTTTTATATTTTCTAATTGCTTATAAATATCGACTTTTTTAATATCCAAAAATTGTAAATCTTCTGATTTCTCTCTTTTTTTATATTCATCAATATTTGAAATACCAAGTTCTATGGGAAAATTAGGAATTAATCTTACATTTGTCTCATTTAAAACTTTTGTAAAATAGATATTTTTATCTACTTTTGCAAATATCTCATTTATGTCATTAAAATCATTGTAAGTTGTAATATAGACAGTTTCATTTTCTAAGTTAGATGGTACTTTGAATTTAAAATAATTCACCATAGTACCATCTGTAGTTTTAATATTTATATTTTGTGTTACTCTAAAAAATATCATCTATATAAATGAACTTATTCTATTGTTTCTGTAACGTTTTCTACTCTAAACATTGTTAAATAAGGAAGTTTCCCTGGTAATTTAATTTTATTTACATTTCCACTATGAACAGATTCAAGTTCTTTATTTGTATCTGTTAAAATCTTTTTAAAATTAATATAATAAAGATTATCTCTTTTAAAAATCTTTCCTATTTCATTTTCACATTCAACTAACTCTTCATCCATTGGAGTAAAAATTTCTATATCTTCATTTGGATAAACTTTATATTTACATAAGAAATGTTCTTCATCCTCTGTTACAAGTCCTGTTACTTCGTAAGAACCTTTACTTAAAGCATATTCATGATTTTGAGAATCTGTTTTTTCAAATGGTCTATGAATTAAATAGGCATCTGTAAAACCTCTATTTTTTGTAGTATAAAGTTCTCTTTGATATTTTGATGCTTCAAATGTATCAGCATAATAATCATCAATAGCATGTCTATAAGCTTTTGCAGTTACTGCTGCATAATAAGGTGATTTTGTTCTTCCTTCAATTTTAAGTGAATCAACAGCACCTGAATCCATAATTTCTTTTATATGTGAGGCTAAATTCATATCTTTTGAATTAAAAATATAAGTTCCAACACCTGGTTCTTCTTCTAATCTAAATAAAGTACTGTGGTCTTCATTTGCTGCATATAATGTATATTCAAATCTACAATCATTTGCACAGCTTCCTCTATTTGGAACTCTTCCCATTTGTACAGCTGATACTAAACATCTTCCACTATAAGCAAAACACATAGAACCATGTACGAAAATTTCAATTTCCATATCAGGTAAATGTTTTTTGATTTCAATCACATCTTTTAATGATATTTCTCTTGCAACTACAATTCTTTTTACACCCATATCCCAAAATACTTGTGCATCAAGATAGTTTAAAACATTTGCTTGTGTTGATAGGTGAATATCAATTTGAGGAGCAATTTCTCTACACAGTTTTACAACTCCAGGAGCTGCTACAATAAATCCATCAGGCTCTAATTCCGCCATTTTTTCAATATGCTTTTTTAGTAATTCAATTTGTGAATTAAAAGGGAATCCATTAATTGTCGCATACACTTTTTTACCACGAGCGTGTGCATAATCAATACCTTCTTTAAATGTTTCAAATGTAAATTCTTTTCCAGCTCTAATTCTTAAACTAAAGTGACTAACCCCTGCGTATACAGCATCTGCTCCATATTTTATAGCAATTTTTAATTTTTCTAAACTTCCAGCAGGAGATAATAACTCTACTTTTTTATTATTCATACAATTCCTTTAAATACTTTTGTAATATATATTTTATTTTTTTGATTTTGCATTATACCTATTTTTAAATAAATATAAAAGAGGATAGTTTTAATCTTATTTCAAGGAGATGAAAAAGGAAAGCTTAAAAGCTTTCCCATTCATCGTCATCTTTTGATTTAGAAGTAATAATATTAGTTTTAGATTTTTCACTCACCATAGTATGAGAACTTGGTTTTGAAATTTCTCTTCGAAGTGGTTCTATTTTAGCTATTTCAACTTTTGGCTCTATTTTTATTTTTGCTATTTCAACTTTTTTATAAACATTATCTTTCTTTAATTGATCCAATGTTCTGAATAGTTCAGAAGTTGCACCATCTAATTTTAAAGATAAGTCATTTAAAAGGTTTTTATTTGGTTCAATCTTACAATCTTCATTAATATAATCCTGAACACTACTGTGTACTAAATCATGATTTAATTTTAGTTGTTTCCAATTTTCTGTTTTTACAAATGATTTTCCACTATTTTCTTGTTCAATTAACCATTTTCCTAAATCACAATCAGTAGGTTTTGTAACAGTCCATGATACCTTTGAACTTCCTACTTTTTCAAAATTTATCATTTTAAATCTAATATGATCATTTTTTAGTTTTGAAATTCTAAATACTAAATCAATATCCTCAATCTCTTCTTTACTTGATTCTTTAAATTTAGCTCTATCAGCAATTTGAAGTAAAGTATCTGATAACATTGAAACTTCACTTGCTAAACTACTAATTGTTGTTGCTGAATTTGCATTAACTTGTGTTGCTTGGTCAAGAGCATTTATGGCATCATTTATTTGAATAATCCCTTTTTCTTCTTCTTTACTTGCTTGTGATACATCTTCTATTAAGTTAATCGTTTCATTAATCTTATTATTTAATGTCGCATAACCACTAATCATATTATTCGCAATTATTTTACCCTCATTTGCTTTTGAAGTTGCAGAGGCTACAATACTTTTTATCTCACGTGCAGCATCAGCTGATCTATTTGCAAGATTTCGCACTTCTGCTGCAACTACTGCAAATCCACGTCCAGCTTCTCCAGCAGTTGCTGCTTCAACAGCTGCATTTAAAGATAAAATATTTGTTTGGAAGGCAATTTGATCAATAACTGTAATTGCATCATTTATAGATTTTACTTGTTGATCTATATCTTCCATAGCTTTTGTAGTTTTTGAAGCTAATAATTCACCATCTTTTGAAGATAATTGTAAATCATTTGCCAATGTTGACATTTGATAAACTTTTTGTACACTTGATTTTACTATTGAAGTAATTTCTTCAACAGCGGCTGCTGTTTCTTCTAAAGATGCTGCTTGTTCATTTGCAGATGAAGATAATCTATTTGCAGATATAGATAAAATATTTGTATCATCATTCAATTTTTTACCACTTGTAACAATCATTGATAAAAATTCTGAAACAGTAATTCCTATTAACTGTGAGCTTGCAATCAATGATGAAATAATACCGCTCGCTTTTGAAGATTCAAGAAGTTTTAGATTTGGAGTAAAATCAGAAGTTCCGTACTGCATTAAGATATTATTTAAATTAGTTAAGTTTTCATTAGTTTTTAAAATCATTGAATTAATTGAATTTCTTAATTTCATTACTTGTTGATTTGATGAAGTTTTTTCAATTTTATAAACATAAAATCCATTATTTACTTTTTCAATAACTGAATCAACTTCTTCGATTACTTTTGCATCTTCTTCATAACCTGCTTTCAATTTTCCAATATAACCATTGAAACTATCAACTAATTTTCCAATTTCATCATTAGATGTCTTTTCAATAATATCACTTGTTGAATCATTTTTACTTATATCTAAAATTGCAGTATTTAGATTTTCAAGAGGTTTTATTATCATTTTATTTATTAGTAAATTATAAATTAAATATACAATAATAATTGAAACTAATGAAAATATCATTATACTAAGGATAATACTATTTATCTCTTTATTAGTTTTTTCTTCCATTAAAGTAACATCCGCTTCAATATTATCAACATAAGCTCCAGTTCCAATAATCCAATCCCAAGGCTCAAATTTTTGTACATAAGAAAATTTTTCTCGAGGATCACCTTTTTTTTCAGGTCTATCCCAGAAATATTTAACTAAGCCACCTTCATTATTGTTTTTTGTAACTTCCACCATTTCAACGAAATGTTTTTTCCTTTAGCATCTTTATTCTCAGATAAATCTTCTCCAATTAATTCTGGTTTAATTGGATGCATTACCATTTTTGGAAATGAATTATTTATCCAAAAATATCCATCTTTCCCATATCTCATTTCAGCTATAGTTTTTAATGCTTCTTCTTGTATTTTTGAAGATACATCAGATACATATTCTCCTGTTCCTATAACCCAATTATATGGTTTAAATAATTTTACAAAAGAAACTTTTGGTTGTGGTTGTTCAAATCCTGGTTTTGGCCATACATAATCAACAAAACCTTCTGAATCTTTTTTAGCAACTGCTGCAAATTCTGAAAATATTTTTTTACCAGCTTGATCTTTATATGAAGCCATATCTTTACCATTAAGATCTGGCTTAATAGGATGTATAATAATTACAGCATTCGTATCATTAATCCAAAAATATCCACTATCTCCATATCTTGTAGCATCTACAATAGATTTTAATCTTTGTTTCAATGCTTCTTCTGATAAAACATCTTTTAGTTTAACATATTCAGATTCTAAGATTGAGAATAAGAAATTTGTTTGCTTTTTCAAATCATCTTGAACTTCAATCTTAATCTTATCAATTGCAGTTCTTTTATGATAAGCTTCAACAGTTTTCATAGCAAGAGAAATATAATTTTTTAACTCTTCCTCTTTTTTAGCATAAGATTCTTCTTTATACTTAATAATATTTTCATTTGAAAGTTTATTAATAGAATAAATAGAATTTATAGCAATTGATAAAGACACTAATATTATTGTTATTAGTGATAACATTAATAGCTTAACTTTTATTGATACATTTCCCAACATAGAATTCTCCATTTTTGATGACTTTTAATAAAAAAGTATAGCATAAATATAGCGGAATATATTTTAAGTGAGTTATATAAATTATTTATTTAATATTTAATAATAATTAACTTATAATTTCATTATTATCTAGGAGTCTGAATTATTTATTAATAAGATTTTTTGCAAAATCAATGGCTTCGTTTGTGATATCTTCGCCACTTATCATTCTTGCTATTTCTCTTATCCTTTCATTATTATTTAATAGTTTAACACTTGAATTTCCGCTATTTTTATCAACTAAAAAATGTTGATTTGCACTTGAAGTTAATTGAGGTTGATGTGAAATTGCAAATATTTGATATGAATTACTAAGTTTAATTAAAACTTTTGAAATTGCATCACTTTCTTTTCCACTTAAATTTGCATCTATTTCATCTAAAAAAAGTATTCCATTATCCACAATATCAAACTCACTCATTGAAGTTAATAAGGCAAGTCTTAATCTATTATATTCCCCTGAACTTATTGTTTCTAAAGTAACTGCATTTAACTCAAATAAAACATTATCAATTCCACTTGAATCAAGTTCTTTTTCATTTAAAATTATTTTTGCATTACTTAAATATAAGAATTTTAGATATTCATTTACTTTTTTCTCTAAGATTAAAGATGTTTCTTTTCTATAAATAGATATTTCTTTTGATAAGTTTAATAAGTCTTCATTTATAGATTTATATCTAGTTTCAAGTTTTTCTTTTTGAAAAAATATATTTTCATAGGATTCTAACTCAGTTTTTTTCTGCTCTTTATATTTTAAACACTCTTCAATAGAACCAAATCTTTTTTGTAAAGCAGCTAATTTTTCTATTCTATCCAATACTTTTTCTATATTTAAGTCTTCTAATTCATATAAAGAATCATTAAACTTTTCAAACAGATTAGTTAGCTCATTCATGGCTTCATCAAAAAATGAAGAATCAACTTCCATCAATTCAAGAACATTTGTAACATTTTGGTTAAATTCCATAATTCCTGAAGCTTTTTTTATAGCAACTTCAATTTTCTCTTTTTTTGATAATCTTTTTTTAATAAGATTTAATTCTTCATATTCATCAATACTTGGATTAATTTGTTCTATCTTATCTATTTCAAATTTTGCAAACTCTTTTAAATCTTCTAGCTTATTTTCATCTTCTGAAATCTTTTTTAACTCTTTTTTTATTTGTAAAAACTCTATATATAAACTATCAAAAGAATTTTTAATATGTATAAATTCATTTTTATTTTTTGCAGTTAATTTATCTAAAAATACAATAAGTTTTGAACTATCAAATTCAGATGTATCTTTTAAATTCAAGTGTTTTATTAATTTAATAGAAAAGTCATTTAAATTCTTTTTTGAAATACTTTGATTGTTTAAAAAATATCTTATCTTATCTTTTTTTATACTTTTAATAACAATATCATCATCAAAAGATATATCATAAGTTTCATCAGAAAACTTTAAATTATCAAGTTGAACTTCACCTAACTTTGCTTTTACATCAGACAATGCAAATAGTGATAAAATTGCTTGCATCAAAATAGATTTTCCAGCTCCACTTGGTCCTGTGAAAATATTTAAGCCATTTTTAAATTCTAAATCAACTTCATTAAAAGATAAACAATCTTTTAGATAAACTCTTGTAATCAATTTTTAGTTACCCCATCTTAATTTTTCATTTAATACTTCAAAATAATTTCTTTGAATTCTATGTATCATTTTTGCTTTTTTAGATGCGATTTTTATTTTTATGGATTGATTTTCTTCAACTTCATAAATATCTTGTCCATCAACAATTACTACAGCACCTTGATTATCAGTTATCTTAAACTCAATTTCAAAATCAGCAGGCATTACAAGGGGCCTTTGGGTTAATGAGTGAGGAGAAACAGGAGTTACTATAAATGCTTCGGTTAAAGGATACACAATAGGACCTCCAACTGATAAATTATAAGCAGTTGAACCTGTTGGTGTTGAAATAATTACACCATCGCCAAAATAAGTATTAAAATGTTTTCCATCAATTTTTGCAGAAATTTTTATCATTGATGAAATTGATTTTCTAGAAATTACAATATCATTAAAAGCAACAAATTTGTTTAAATTTACACTTCCTTCAACCATCATTCTGCCATCAATTTTGTAAACATCATTTTTCAAATCTTCAATAAATTTGGGTAATTGCTCCATTGAAATATCTGTTAAAAAACCTAAAGTTCCAAGATTAATTCCAAGAACTGCTTTATCATATTTAAACGATTTTCTAACAACAGAAAGAAGTGTCCCATCACCACCAACAGATATAAGAAAATCAACTTTTTTACATAATTCTTCTAGAGGCAAACCATTTAAAGATATCATGTTTGCAGAATTATCTTCTAATAATATTTCAATGTCTGCTTTTTGAAATAAGTCTTTTATTTTTAGATACGTACTTTTAAGTTCTGGACTTGAAGGTCTTAATATAATACCAGCTGTTTTTATACTTTTTAGTAGTTCAATTTTTTTTTCAATTCTCAAAAATCACCTATCTTTTTATTTTTAAATTTATTTAAAATATTTTTTTATATTTTAGCTGATTATTTATAATAACTTAAATAAATTTAAATTAAAAAAAAGGGATATGCAAAAGCATATCCCTTTTTTTATAAAACTAGAGAAATAATCTCTATTGTTCTATACGGACCTTTTGGTGTTATTACAAAATCAAAGATTTTTATAACACAAGCAAAAGCTCGTTAATCACTATAAGAGTGAAGTGGTTCACTCTTATTTGACGTGATTAACCATTTCTCTTTTTAATAATTTCTTCAGAAACATTTTTTGGAACTTCAGAATAGTTATCAAAAATCATAGAATAAGTTGCTCTTCCTTGAGACATAGATCTTAAGTCTGTAGAGTAACCGAACATTTCAGATAATGGAATTAATGCAACAACTAGTTTAACACCAGCTCTGTCATCCATAGACTGAATTTGTCCTCTTCTTTTATTACAATCGCCAATACAATCACCCATATAATCTTCAGGTGTTTCAATTTCAACTCTCATAATAGGTTCTAAGATAACAGCTTGAGCAGCAGCAGATCTACAACCTTGTTTGAATCCCATTGAAGCAGCTAATTTAAACGCCATTTCAGATGAATCCACGTCATGGTAAGAACCATCATATAAATCTACAGAAATATTAACTAATGGATAACCAGCTAAGATACCACCTTGCATTGCTTCAAAACAACCTTTTTCAACGGCAGGTACATATTCTTTTGGAACTGTTCCACCTTTAATAGAGTTTGTAAAAACAAAGTTTTCTTCACTATCAGCAGGTAATGGAGAAATAGTTAAATATACATGACCATATTGACCTTTTCCACCTGATTGTTTTGCGTATTTATACTCTTGTTTAACAGCATTTTTAATTGTTTCTCTATAAGCTACTTGAGGAGCACCAACTTCAGCTTCAACTTTAAATTCTCTTTTCATTCTATCTACAAGAATTTCAAGGTGTAATTCACCCATTCCTGAAATAATAGTTTGTCCAGTTTCTTCATCAGTATTAACTCTGAATGATGGATCTTCTTCAGCTAATTTTCCTAAAGCAATACCCATTTTTTCTTGGTCAGCTTTAGTTTTTGGCTCAACTGCAACAGAAATAACAGGTTCTGGGAATTCCATTCTTTCTAAGATAACAGGATCTTTTTCAGAAGCTAATGTATCTCCAGTAATTGTACATTTTAATCCAACAACAGCACCGATTTCTCCAGCATAAAGCTCTTTAATCTCTTCTCTGTTATTAGCATGCATTTTAAGTAATCTTCCGATTCTTTCTTTTTTCATTTTTGTAGAGTTCATTACATAAGTTCCAGATTCTAAAACTCCTCTATAAACTCTTGCAAATGTTAACTGTCCAACAAATGGGTCAGTCATAATTTTAAATGCTAATGCTGCAACTTCACCAGTATCTGTTGAAGGAACGATAACAGCTTCACCATCTTGAGTTTCACCTTTGATATCTTCAACTTCAGTTGGAGCTGGAAGATACATAGCAACAGCATCCAGTAAAGTTTGAATACCTTTGTTTTTAAATGCAGTTCCGCAAGTCATTGGAGTGATATTCATCGCTAAACAACCAGCTTTAAGACCAGCAGTGATTTCTTCTTCTGTTAATTCAATACCATCAAGATATTTTTCCATTAACTCTTCGATTTGTTCAGCTGCCGCTTCAACCATTTTTTCTCGGTATTCTGTTGCTTGGTCCACTAAATCAGCTGGAATTTCTTCAACGTGGTAATTAGAACCCATTGCCGCATCTTCATCC